>JAOAES010000303.1 GCA_026416655.1 Fimbriimonadales bacterium | reverse complement strand
GCGGCGGGCGAGATGAGCGCGATGCCCCACCACACCACCAGCCAGCGTCCGTTGCGCAAAGGCGATGTGGTCATCATCGACTACGGCGGCGTCTATCAGGGCTACTGTAGCGATATTACGCGCGTGGCGAGCGTCGGGCGCGCCCCTGACGAGGCGAGGGCAATCTACGAAATCGTGTACGAGGCGCACATGCGCGCCCGCGAGACCGCCAAGCCCGGCGTGCCCGCCCGCGAGGTGGACGCCGCCGCCCGGCGCGTCATCGAAAAAGCGGGCTACGGCGACTACTTCATCCACCGCACGGGACACGGCATCGGTCTCTCCGTCCACGAACCGCCCTACCTCGCGCAAACTTACGAAGGCGTGCTGGAGGTGGGGCACTGCTTCACCATTGAGCCGGGCATCTACATCCCGGGCAAGTTCGGCGTGCGCATCGAGAATGTGTACGCGATTACCGAGAACGGTTGCGAGTCGCTCAACGCCGAACCGCCGATGCAGATACGGGAGATCGAGTAAGCGCGGCGGCAGAGAATTACTTCTCCTGTACGCCTACGATTTCTTCAAAGCGGCGCTGCGCGCCCAGTGGTCTACATTTTTCATCTCAGGGAGGCTGTTGCGCGGTACGGCGTGCGGGACGATATGAATGCCCTCCGCCAGTTTACGCGCCTCTTCCATCAGAGCGTGCAGCTGCGGATCTTTGATTTTATACGCTCCCGTCCACTGCCGAACGAGCAGCTCACTGTCGGAGAACCATTCGATAGTGTCCGCGCCGGCTGCACGCGCCTGCTCCAGCCCCCGCAGCAGCGCGATATACTCCGCCTGATTGTTCGTAGCGATGCCAATCGCCTCACAGCCCTGCGCGATGACCGTGCCCGCCTCGTCCTTAATCAAATACGCGGCACCTGCCGCGCCCGGATTGCCAATCGACGAGCCGTCTGTGTAGAGATAGAGCTTCATCCACTGAAGGATTCGGGACAATCTGGGAAGTTCCTGCGCTGTTGTACGGGTTCAGCACGGCTCGTACCGGGTCGATGAACTCGGACACAGGGTCGTGTTATTCCCGGGTTGGCGCGGTGGCAGAAATCTTGGGTCTCGCCCATCAGGTACACTTTTTGTGTTCAGTCGCTTCAGCGCCGAAGCCGCGTCATGAGAATTTGCGGTGAGCGACGATGCCCCGCGCGATTAAGGGAGCAGGTATGCGCAAACTATCCGAACTTCGGCAGCGGATTGACCAGATTGATGAGCTGTTGCTGCAGCTGTTGAACGAGCGGGCGGAGCTGGCGAGGCAGATTGGCGAGATTAAGTCGCGCAACGACAAGCCGTTCTTCACGCCTGAGCGCGAGCAGATGATTTACCGTCGCCTCCAGCAGCTGAATCGGGGTCCCCTCACGCAGGAGCAGATTATCGGCATCTTTCGCGAGATTATCTCGATTTCGCGCGCGCTGGAGAAAGCCCCCACCGTCGCCTTCTGGGGACCGGAAGGCACGTTCACGCACGCCGCCGCGCTGAAATGCTTTGGACGCGCCGCCCATTATACGCCTGTCGAGAGCATCGCCGATGTGTTCGCGGCGGTGGAGCAGGCAAACGCCGATTACGGCGTTGTACCGATTGAAAACTCGCTTGCAGGCGTGGTGCCAGAAACTCTGGATATGTTTCCGCTGACCAACGCTCGCATCTGCGCGGAGGTCTATGTGCAGATTGCGCACCATTTGCTCTCGCGGTGTAAAAACACGAACCAGATTGTGCGTGTCTATGCAGGACCACAGCCATTACAGCAGTGTCGGCGGTGGCTGCGGCTGCACCTGCCTGCGGCGGAGATTATCGAGACCACGCCGACGGCGCGCGCCGTGAAGTTCGCGGCGGAAGACCCACACGGCGCAGCGATTGGCAACGCGCTCGCCTCAGAACTTTACGGCGTGCCCATCCTCTGCGAGCATATCGAGGACAACCCGCATAACCGCACCCGCTTCTTAGTCATCGGCTATAACGAACCCGCGCCCACAGGCAACGACAAGACCTCGCTGGTGATGACCCTGCGCAACCGACCGGGCGAGCTGTACCACGCGCTGGGCGCGTTCCATAAGCACGGCGTGAACCTGACCATGATCGAGTCGCGTCCCAATCCGCGCGGGATGTTCGAATATCTGTTCTATATCGATATACAGGGACATCGGCAGGACGCAGTGATTAAGTCCGCGCTGGAGGAGCTGGATCGGTTCGCGCGGGAGGTGGTGCTGCTGGGGTCGTATCCCGCGGCAGAGTAATCGCCTTCGGGATTTCAAACGCCCAGCAGGATCGTCTCCAGCTGCGGTTTCGTGTTACCAGCCTGCTTTTGCGCAACTCAGGCTGCACCCTCTGTGCTGGAACAGTCCCTTAACGCACTCTTTACATACATACAGGTATTTTTCAGGTATTATGGAGGAACCGATGGAACATTTAACGCGACGCGAGGTCCTGAAAGGACTCGGTACGGCGACTTTAGGCGCGGCGGCGTGGCTGACCTTGCGCGGCGCGGTGGATGCCTCCCCGAACCCCCAACGCAAGCGCGTGCTGCGCGTAGCGCACCTCACCGACATCCATGTTGCCCCCGAGGGCAACTCCGTGCGCGGCTTGTTGAACTGCCTACAGGCGGTCTACGAGCAGCAGCCCCGTCCTGACCTGATCCTGACGGGCGGCGATGTGGTGTCGGATGTGTTCGCGCAAAACGAGCAGCGGGCGAAGACGCTGTTCGACCTGTGGATTCGCCTTGTCAAGGAGAAGTTCGAAATCCCTGTGCGCCATTGCATTGGCAACCACGATGTGTGGGGCTGGAATAAGGAACGCAGCGGTTGCACCGGAAACGAGCCGAAGTACGGAAAGAAGTGGATTATGGAGCTGTACGAGCTGGAGAAGCCCTACTACAGCTTTGAGCAGGCAGGCTGGAAGTTTATCGTGCTGGATGGCACCTTCCCACACGGCAACGGCTACAAGGCGCGCCTGGATGACGAGCAGTTCGAATGGCTCAAAGCCGAATTGCGGGGCACGCCCCCTACAACACCGATCCTGGTGCTGTCGCATATGCCCATCGTGTGCGCTTGCGCCATGTTCGACGGAGACAACGAGACGTCGGGCGACTGGGTGATTCCCGGCGCGTGGGTGCATATCGACGCTCGGCGCATCGTGGAGCTGTTCCATCAGCATAAAAACGTGAAGCTCTGTCTCAGTGGGCATATCCATCTGTTCGACCGCGTGGTCTACAACAACATCACCTACATCTGCGACGGCGCGGTGAGCGGGGGGTGGTGGCGTGGGAACTATCATCAGACACCGCCGGGCTGGGGCTTGATTGACCTCTACGATGATGGCTCGTTCGAACACGAGTATCGGGGCTATGCGTTCCCGACCAGCGGCTAACCTGTAAAGGGGGAACGCCTTGCCTGCCGACAATTAGGGGTGTGAACTGGCAGGCGGTGAAGGACTCAGTGCGCCATGCGGACCCTGTGCGGGTGCATGGGCGTGTGGTCGGGGCGGTCGGGTTGCTTATCGAGGCGCAAGGTCCCCCTGCAAAGCTGGGCGAGATTTGTCTGATTGAGCGGGGGCGGCGCTCGACGCCGTTGCAGGTGGAAGTGGTCGGCTTTCGGAACGGGCGCACGCTGCTCACGCCGTTGGGCGAGCTGACGGGCGTTGCGCCGGGCAGTGAAGTTATCCCGACGCGCCAGACCGCCTCCGTCGGAGTCTCGGACGCGCTGTTGGGGCGTGTGCTGGACGGACTGGGCAACCCTATTGATGGCAAACCTATGCCATCCACCGTCGCCCGATATCCCCTGCTCGCCGAAGCCCCTGCTGCGCTGGAGCGTCCCCCGTTGCGCACGCCACTGCCACTGGGTGTGCGTGCCATCGATGCGCTGCTCACTTGCGCGCAGGGACAACGCATCGGCATCTTCGCGGGTAGCGGCGTCGGCAAAAGCACGCTAATGGGCATGATTGCCCGCAACACGACTGCCGAAGTCAACGTGATTGCTCTGATTGGCGAGCGCGGACGCGAAGTACGCGAGTTCATCGAAGACAGTCTGGGGGAAGAAGGGCTGCAACGTTCGGTGCTGGTGGTGGCGACCTCTGACCAACCTGCGATTGTGCGCCAAAAAGCGGCGTTCACCGCCACGGCGATTGCCGAATACTTTCGTGATCAGGGCATGCAGGTCGTGCTGATGATGGACTCGCTGACTCGTCTGGCGATGGCGCAGCGCGAAATCGGGCTGTCGGCAGGGGAACCGCCTGCGGCACGGGGCTACACGCCCTCCGTGTTCGCGCTGATGCCCCGCCTGCTGGAGCGCGCGGGCAACAACGCGAAGGGAAGCATCACTGGCATCTACACCGTGCTGGTGGACGGCGATGACCTGAACGACCCTATCGCCGACACGGCACGCGCGATTTTGGACGGGCATATCGTGCTGTCGCGCGCCCTCACGCAGCAGGGACACTACCCGCCTATCGACGCGCTGGCGAGCCTCTCGCGCGTGATGCCGAACATCGTCGCGCCGGAGCATCTGCAGGCAGCGAACCGCCTGCGCCAGCTACTCTCCGCCTATCGCGACGCCGAAGATTTGATAGCCATCGGCGCATATCAGCATGGGGCGAATCCGCTCGTCGACGAAGCTATCGCCCGCATGGACGCCATCCGCTCGTTTCTGCGCCAGTCTCGCGACGAGCAACCCACTTTTGAAGAGACACTTCAACAGCTCTATGCGCTGCTCCCGCGTCATCAGGTATAATACTCCCGTTGCCGGGTCGTCTAATGGCAGGACGCCAGACTTTGGATCTGGTAGTGGTGGTTCGAATCCACCCCCGGCAGCCAAAGGCATTTTTGATTCTAACCGTATGCCTAACGGCAGGTATATCATCGCCCAGTCGGGTTCTAACTCCACACGCGCTACCACTAACGCCAACGCTTGACGCTTCTCAGAGAGGCTCATCGTCTCCCACGCTTTGTCCCACTGGCTCAGCAGACGCTGCAGTTTGTGCAACCGCTGCTGGAAGTCCTGCGGTTCAATCACGCGCAACATCCCCGCAATCTCCTGACGACGGCGGTGCAGGTCGCGCAGCTGGTCGGCTAACTCTGGAATCTCCATCCCTGAGCGGTACAAGTCCAACAGACGCTCAATCTCGCGCGAAATCCGCTGCTGTTCTTGTTGCAGCATTTCGGCTTCGTAGTTCTGTTCGTGCAGCAGGATGTCTTCAGCCAGTGTGTCCAGCGTCGCGACGGCGTGGATGGCTCGCCAGACGGCGTGGTGCAGACGGTCGGCGTTGACACGCTTGAAACGGCAGCCGAAATGACGCGCGTGGTCGTAGTAGTAGACAATCCCGCCGTTGCCTTTGACCCAGCGGGGCGTGAGGGCTGCTCCGCATTCGTGGCAGTAGACGGCTCCCCGCAGCAGGAACGGGTCGTCTGCGGGTTCAGGCAGTCGGTGAGCGTAGTCGGGGCGGTAGCGTCGGGTGCGTCCCAGCAGTGCCTGCGCTTTGTGGAACAGGTCGGGCGAGATAATCGGCTCGTGGGTGTGTTCGCAGACGAGTTCGCCGTCCAAGTAGAGGTTGCCGAGATAGTGCGGGTTGGTGAGGATGTGGCGCAGGAGCGCGTCGGCGCGGAGTGGACGCTTGTAGCCTAAGCGGGCGCGAAGGGCGCGAAACTCAGGGGTGGCGTTCAGTTCGGCGCAGACTTTGCTCAGTGAGGCGGTCTCCACGAAGCGGGTGAAGATACGCTGTACCCAGACGGCAGCGTCGGGGTCAACAAGGAGGCGTTTGTTCTGCAGGCGGTAGCCGAAGGGAGGCTTGCCCTTGACCCACAACCCTTGCTGCGTCATGGTGCGCACTTTGTCGGCGGTGCGCTGGGCTATCAGTTCGCGTTCAAACTCGGCAAGCACGGCGAGCATGTTGCGCATAAACTTGCCTGCGGGCGTGCTGGTGTCTATCTGCTCACGGATGGCTATCAGTTCGGCTCCGTGTTCTTGGAGATGCTGCTCAATCGTGAGCAGGTCTATCACGGAGCGGGCGAGGCGGTCAAACTTGTAGACTATCAGCGCGTGGACTTCGCCTGCACGGACGCGCTGCAGTATCTTCTGGAGTTCGGGGCGGTGAGTGGTGTCTTTGCCTGAGCGGGCTTCGTGGACGATTTCCAGTTGCCAGTCGGGGTGGTGGCGCAGCACATAGTCGCGTATCATCTGTTCTTGGGCTTGCAGGGAGTTGAGTTCGGTGCTGCGTCGGGTCTGTTCTTCAGTGGAGACGCGACAGTAGCCGACGGCGATGCGCTCGCGTTGCGGTGGCAGTTTCGGTTTCCTGCGTGCCATGCTATCCCTCCTATGGTGTGGGGATGGACAGTGGCTATCGTGAGAGGCAACGCAGAGGGTATAATCCTGCTGCTATCGCTCCGTGTCAGCGGTAGCCACGCCCGCCGTGCCCCTAACACGGGCGGGCGACTTTATTATACCCGCTTGATGGTACGATTCCTGCCGTTTTATTCCAGCGGTATCTGTTGTTGCCCTGCGTCGGGGGCAACGCGCTCGGCTTGTTGCACGCCCATCAGCAACGCCGTACTCGGTCTGTCTCTTATACACATCT
>JAOAES010000234.1 GCA_026416655.1 Fimbriimonadales bacterium | reverse complement strand
GCCTGATACCGCCTGACCATACCACCGAGTGCGCGATTCTGGCGCAAGCGGAGGGGGTGTTGTGTGGGGTGGAGATTGCCCAGCGCGTATTCCGACGACTTGACCCCGATATTCAGTTCCTCTTCGCCCTGTCCGACGGCGCGCGGCTTGCGCCGGATACGCCCGTGCTGCGTATACAGGGCAATACCCGTGCGATTTTGAAAGCGGAGCGCACCGCGCTGAACTTCCTGCAACACCTGTCGGGAATCGCTACCTTGACGCGTCAGTTCGTAGACGCCGTTGCAGGAACAGGCGCGCAGATTGTGGACACCCGCAAAACCACGCCGGGACTGCGCTTGCTGGAGAAATACGCTGTGCACATCGGCGGCGGGCGCAACCATCGGATCGGGCTGTACGACGGCATCCTCATCAAAGACAACCACCTGACTGCGCTGGGCGGCGATATTCGCGAGGCGGTGCGCCGCGCCCGACAAAACGCTCATCACTTGCTGGCAATCGAAGTGGAGTGCGCCACTCTTGAGCAGGTAGAGCAAGCCATCCAAGCAGGCGCGGACGGCGTCCTACTGGACAACATGCCCTTAGAAACACTGCGCAACGCAATTCAACTTGCAAAGGGACGGGTGCGCTTCATCGAGGCGTCGGGCGGCGTGAACTTGAATACCGTGCAGGCGATTGCCGAAACGGGCGTAGACTACATCTCCGTTGGGGCGATAACGCACTCCGCGCCCATCCTGCCGATGCATCTGGAGTTCTAACATGCGCTGGCGCGAGCTGTACCCGGAGTGGCAAGAAGCCGTAGACGAGCTTGTTCCCCTGAGCGGAACCATCCTCGTGCTGGGCGCAACGGATGTGGGCAAATCGACTTTCTGCTCGTTGCTGCTCAAACTGCAGCAGCAATCGGGGCGCAGTGTTGGCTTCGTGGATTTGGATGTGGGGCAGACCACAGTGGGACCGCCCGCCGCCTTCAGCAGTGTGCTGATTAATAAGCCCTACGAACTGTTGCATGAGCTAACTCCTAACAGTATGGCGTTTTTAGGGGATGTGTCACCTGTGCGTCATGTGTCGCTGGCGTTGACCGGGGCGCGGCGTGTGCTGGACGATTTGAATCCCCTTCAACCTGATAGCGTCATTGTGGACACCGACGGCTACATCGGCGGCTGGCACGGGCGGGCGTACAAGATTATGCTCGTCGACTTGCTGCGCCCCCAGGCGATTGTGGCGCTGCAACGTGCTGATGAACTGGAACCGACTCTGGATGCTTTGCGCCTGCGCGCCGACTGGAAACTGTATGAGTTAGGTGTACCCAAGAGCATCTTGCGCAAGTCGCCCCCCCATCGGGCACAGCACCGCCGCGCCGCCTTCGCGCGCTATTTTGAGAAAGCAATCTCCCACACGCTCCCGCTGGAGCAGTTCCGTTTCACTGGCAGGCGACTTGGCTCAGGGCAGACTCTCTCCAACGCACGCAAACGCTTCTTTGCCGACCAGATCCGCGCCGAACTGCTCCACGCCGAGATGGTAGGCGACTCGCTTCACTTGATTGTGCGCCAGCCTCTCAGCGACGCGCAAATCGAGACCCTGATGACCCTTGCGAATGTGAACAAGCTGGTGATGTTGCCCCAATCAGCGTACCATAATCTGCTGGTGGGACTGATTGACTACACAGGGCGGTGTTTTGGCTTGGGGCTTATCGAAACGTTAGACTACAAGGCGCGCACGCTCACAGTGTTGACCCCTGTGCGCTCCGTTCAACCTGTGCGGTGGGTACAACTGGGGTATCTGCGTATCCTGCCCGACGGCACGGAGCTGGGCGAACCTCTGCGCGAGGGTTGAGACATGTGTTGGATCGTCTCAGCCCCCAGTCCACCGGCGCCTGTGCTGAGTTCAGCGACAGGGCAAAATCTCCCTGTCAGAAGCAGCACACTGCCGTGAGAAATCGAATCGCCTTACTTTCGCTGGTACAACCACCCGCGCCAACCTCATCACTGAGGTAAAAACCCGAGATTCACGCCTCATCGGTTCGGTCGCCACTTCACATGCCCGTCCGCATAGATGACCACGCGCCCGTTGGACAACTGCAGGTAGCCCACCTCCGTCTCGGCGGGGGTCACGATATTCGCGAGGCTCTGCCCGTTCATCCGATAGTGGAACGCGAACGCGCCGTCCACCTCAAAAAGCCCGCGGTTCCTCAAATAAGGCTGCAGCACATCCGCCACACCCTCGTTGCCGAAGTTGGGCGGGAAGGTTTCTTCATAATCCATCGCGTACATCATCATCGCAAGCCCAATCTGCTTGCCTTGCGAGACATACTGCGCGATTTTCGCCTCCTCGTCCATCTGGCGCAGATCGTCGCGCGAGAGGACAATCAGTGAACGGTAGAACGCCGCGCCATGCGCCACATAGAGCAGCGCATCGCCCTGCGGAGAAACTTCCGCGAGCGCGGAGTCGGCGGCGACAAGCGTCGCGCCCTCGCCCTCCCCCAGCCAAGTGGTGAGCGTCGCGCCCTGCGCGCCCTTGTGTTGCAACTGCTGCCGTGCGTGGTCTACGCTGAGCGTGGCGACGCGCTTCGGCTCATAGGCGCGCACCTCAGCAGGGGCAATCTCCCGCTCCTGATTCGTGCGTGGGTTCCACAACACATAACGGGCGTCCTTGTTGTAGATAAAAGTATCGTTCGCCTCATCGTACATCGGCGGCGCGAAGAGCGGCACGAGAACCTGCTTCCCGTCAGTGTACCACTGCACATCACCCTTCCCTGAAACGAAGGAGTAGATCGCGATTTCCGTCGCTGCAGGGGATAGGGGGAGCGGTTCAGCCAGTTTGCCCGCTGGAGACACAGGCGTGTAGAAGTAGCGCACCTGATTCATCGTTTCGGCGTCCACCTGATACCAAATCACATAGCGTTGCGTATCTTCAGGCGGTGCGAGCAGGAACGCGCCCGTGAATTGTCCCAGCTTGGCAGGGCGTCCGTTCAGCGGCGCATGGTAGACTCCCCAGACAGGGCTATCGTAGTCGCCCTTGAACTTGTCCTCGCGCACGGCAAGGAGGCACGCAGGCATGTCTTTGAAGAAGACCACCTGCACATCGCTTTGCAGGTCGATCTCTATATCGGTAAGCTCCGACTCCCAGAGGACGCTCACACGCTTCGTCTTACGGCTCCACGCGAGGACTCGGTGGCGCAGATCCCCTTGCAGGTTCCGCCCCTCGCCCTCGAAGCGCGCAGCGGTCTGGATGAGAATCGCATAGTTCCCGTCGGGCGACCATTCGATATGACGGATGAACGGTTGCGCCACGAACTCAGGCGGGGTGAGGATGTAGCCGTTCCGCTCGCCGATAAGCGTGGTCATGAGAAAGTTCCTCTGGGCGTACTCCATCTCGTTCTGGCGCAGCCACCCAAACGCGAGCAGACTCGCCGCCGTCGCAATCCCCAAAACAACAAACAGCTTCCTCATGCGAATCACCTGTGAGGAGAGTTTCGCGAAGTGGTGGGGTATTCCTGCTAAGAGGGAGTCCTGATGGTGGGCGGTGCTGGATTCGAACCAGCGACCTCTTCGGTGTGAACGAAGCGCTCTCCCACTGAGCTAACCGCCCATGGTGCGCGGGGTGGGACTCGAACCCACACAGGCTACGCCCACATGGCCCTCAACCATGCGTGTCTACCAATTCCACCACCCGCGCGTGGCGCAGGGAATTATACCCCAAATCGGAGGGCAGTTTGTCAAGAGGGTAGAATTAGCGCGATGACATCCACAACCTATCGGGGAGTCGCGATTGAAGTGCTGG
The DNA here is from genome assembly GCA_026416655.1 of Fimbriimonadales bacterium. Classification (GTDB taxonomy): domain Bacteria; phylum Armatimonadota; class Fimbriimonadia; order Fimbriimonadales; family GBS-DC; genus GBS-DC. The sequence continues at coordinate 1,769 of JAOAES010000234.1, read as the reverse complement.
AAGCCGACCTCACGGAGCAAGCCGTCGACGCGATCGTGAACGCGGCGAACAACGATTTGATACTGGGCGGCGGGGTGGCGGGGGCGATTGCCCGCAAAGGCGGTCCCGGCATTCAGGAGGAGTGCAACCGACACGGCTCGATTCGGGTCGGCGAGGCGGCGATTACCGGCGCAGGGAACCTGCCCGCGCGCTATGTCATCCACGCTGCGAGCATGCGTCTGGGCGGCAAGGCAACCGCGGAGTCGATTCGCAGCAGCGTCGCCCACAGCCTGCAACTCGCCGAGACGCACGAGGTGGAGAGCATCGCTTTCCCCGCTATCGGGATGGGCATCGCGGGGTTCCCCCTGAACGAGGGCGCGCGGATAATGATGGAGACGCTCAAAGCGCACCTGGACGCAGGTTCGAACCTGAAGCTCGTGCGCTTCTGCCTCTTCGGGCGCGAGGCGACAGAAGCGTTCGAACGCGCCCTGCAGGAGGTGTTCGGTGGCTGAACTTGCCCCGCGCCTGTCGGTGGTCATTCCCGCCTACAACGAGGAGACCCGCATCGAGCGCACGCTCCAGCGCGTCGTGGAGTATCTGAACGCGCGTGGCGACTCCTATGAGATTCTGGTGGTAAGCGACGGCAGCACAGACGCGACGGAGGCAATTGTGCAACGCTTCGCTCAGGCGCATCCGCAGGTGCAGCTGCTCGCCTATCAGCCGAATCAGGGCAAGGGCTACGCCGTGCGCTACGGGATCCTGCGGGCACGGGGGGAATGGATTCTGTTCAGCGACGCCGACCTCGCCACGCCGATTGAGGAGCTGGAGAAGCTGGAGCCGTATCTCAAACAAGGCTATCCCGTCGCAATCGGCTCGCGTCCGCTACGCGAGTCGCAACTCGTGGTGCGCCAGCCCTTCTACCGCGAGATGGCGGGACGCGCCTTCAACAAAGCGGTGCAGCTGCTCGCCGTGCGTGGCATTCACGACACGCAGTGTGGGTTCAAGCTTTTTACACGCGAGGCGGCGCAGGAGATATTCTCGCGCTGTCGGCTGAACGGTTTCAGCTTCGACTTCGAGGCGCTTTATTACGCGCAGCGGCTGGGCTATCCAATCGCGGAGGTTCCCATTCGCTGGATGCACCAGGAAGGCTCCAAAGTGCGCCTGCTGCGGGACGGACTGCGGATGTTGCGTGATCTGGTGTGGTTGAGGCTAAATGCGTGGCGCGGCGTGCCCACACCTCAGAAAGAGGCGCAGGCTCTGAAGCGCGATTGAACGAGGGGTATCCTTAAGCCTCAGATGCAGACGGAGACGGACACACGGCAGGCGGCGGGGCGAACAGCATGGCTGGCGCTGGGGTGGATTGCGCTGGTCGCCTTTCTGGATACCTTCGCGATAGTTCCTGTGCTCGCCCCCTACGCAAAGCGGGCTTTGGCGGCGACCGATGCACAGGCGGGACTGATTTTGAGCCTCTACTCGCTGGCGAACCTGCTGGCGAATGTCTATTCGGGCGTGTTGATCGACCGCTTCGGGCGACGGCTGCCGATGGTGCTGAGCCTGCTGGCAGCGGGGTTGCTCATCGCGCTCTATCCCTTTGCTTCGGATGCATCGACGCTGATGATTCTGCGGGCGTTGCATGGCGCGACGGGCGCCGTGTTTGTGCCTGCGCTGTTCGCGCTGGTGGGCGAATACGGGCGTTCGAACCGCACGGGCGCGATGGGCGGCACGGGCGCGTTGATTGGGTTGGTCGCGTTGCTTGCGCCTCCAATTGGCGGGATTGTCGCGCGTAACTA
>JAOAES010000194.1 GCA_026416655.1 Fimbriimonadales bacterium | reverse complement strand
TACTCACGGGCGAGGCGTTGGGCTTCCTGAAACCAGTCTTGTTGGGTCAGCATTTCCCAGCGTTGCGGGTCGCGCAGCGCCTCGATTGCTTGCTCGTAGCGGGCGGCGTCGATGGGCGCGCCGAACTGCGCCGCCAGCCAGCAGTGGGCGACCTGTCGGAACTTGTCGCGCACGGCGTCCATCGCTTCGTACCAGCGGGCTTTGGCGCGTTCCGCGTCGGCGTCGCCGCTGGGCGCGTCGGCAATCTGCTGGAAGGTGTCCAGCAGGTACTGCAGGTGCGTCGCGCTGAGCGTCTGCTCGAAGCTCAGGCTCAGTTGTCCGTTCGAGTTGCGGGCGTCGGGGGCGCGCTGCAGGTCGGTCTCCACGCTTGCCCCCAACAGCGAATCGCCCACGCGCAGGCGATGGTCTAAAAACGAGAGCGCCTTGCCCCGACTGACCGTGTGCAGCCACAGCGAGAGTTTCGCCAGCTCAACCGCCAGCGGGTTCACATCCACGCCGTACAGGCAGTGTTCTACGGCGAGGCGTTTGTAGTAGGTTTGCGCGTCGGGTTCGGGCGCGGGGTAGAGGCTCTGGTCGTGCGCCATGCGACGGCTGATGAAGTCCGCCGCGCCCACCAAGAAGTGCCCACTGCCCAGCGCGGGGTCAAGCACCTTCACCTTCAGGTACGGCTCCAGCAGGCGGCGTCGCTCAGCCTCGATGAGGCGGGCGTATTTCTCGTGGACGGCATCGGGGTCGGGAGGCTGCAGGGCGAGTTCCTGTTGCCGTTGCGCCTCCAGCGCGGCGATTCGCTGGTCTACTTCAGGGCGCAGCTGGCGGGTTTGCTCGGCGCAGGCGTCCATCAGCGCGCCCAGCGAATGCTCCAAGATATACTGCACAATCGGCTGGGGCGTGTAGAAGCTGCCCGTCGCTTTGCGCTCGCCCTTGTCGGTCGCCAGATAGACCTCGCCTGGCTCGATGCGTCGGGGTTGCGCGCCGTTAGGCAGCGGGCGTCCGTTATTGCGATTCGCGGGCTTGAACACCACCTGCCCGTTCTGCACGGCTTCGATTAGCGGCTCGGTCGCCACGCGCGGTTGCAACTCCAGCAGCCCCTCGTAGATTGTGCCTAAGTGCTGCACATCGAGCGAGGCGTAGTCCACCTCGCGGGCGTTGGCGGGGTCGTCCGCCGACTCATACGCCAGCAGGTAGAGCGCTTTGGCGAGGTAGGCGTCGCCGATTAGCCAGTGGGGATGGTTGGGCAGGGGCGTGTGCGCGATTTCGGGGTAGGCGTCGGGGCGGAACAGCCCGCCGTTGTAGGGGGGCAACGCGAACTCGCCGTTGCGAGGCAGCCCCTCGTCAATCAGGCGCGTGAGCATTTGCAGTTGCGTCCAGAAGCGCGTCTCACGGGGGTAATACTCGCGCTCGTCGGCGAGCCGCTCGCGTATCTCGCGGTGCATCCGCTGCAAGCAGTAGTCGCGGTACACCTTATCCTGCACGGGTAGCATGCCGCGGTCCTCAGCGTACAGCAGGAACAGGATGCGGTACAGCACAATCAGGCTCAGGTCATAGGCGCGCTGCAGGTGGTCAGGGTTGTCGGGGCTGAGCTGGTTGTGCGGGTGGCGCAGGAAGCCCTCAATCATCAAGCGCGTGGCGTCGTACACATTCTCGCGCAGGCGTTCCGACACGCTCAGCGCGTAGGCGTCGCTGCCTTCCAGCACCTGCTCCAGAAAAGTTTTGCCCGTCGCATCGGGCAGGAACGCCTCGCGCCTGAAAAAGTGATAGAAGTAGCGGAAGTCGTCGGGCGCGCCGTGCAGCAGCAGGTCTTCGAGGTTCGCCTCGTAGAAGACTCCGCCCGGCGCGCTGCGGTCGCGTTCGTACAGGCGCCACTGCCTGCCGTTCGTGAGAATCCCCCAGCGCACGCGCGCGGCGTAGAGGTAGCTACTGATTTGCGCGGCGGGGCTTTGCGGCGTGTTCGTGGCTCTGTCGAGCGGCTGGGCGTAGGCTTTGGCGTCTAAGATGGCAATCGGCAGTCGCCAGTAGTCGGCGGTTCCGAGCAGCGGCGCGGCGTCGGCGCGGGCTTGCGCCGAGCTGAACAGCGCGTAGTCGGGCGTCAGGTTGCCGTACACGCTGGGCAGACGGGGCTGCACCTCGTAGGCGTCCTCGCCCCACAGAATCGCCAGCGCAGGGCGAATCAGCAGCTGCTCGGTCTGCGCTTCGTTGGCGTGGCGCAGCCGCGCCTCCACGCGCTGGAAAAGCTGCTTCAACTGCTCAAAGGTCTGCTCCAGCGCGGCGTCGGTCGTCCAGCCGGGCAGTTCGTCAAGGCGATGCTCCAGATAGTAGGTCGCAAACAGCCCGCGATTGACAAAACGCACTGGCTCGAAGGGCAGCGGCAGGTTCATTCAGGGAGAGTCTTTCGACACGAAACTTCACGCTCCTGCGATTCAGGTATACTGTGCGTATGACGCCTGCCGAGCTACTCGGACAAGTGCGCGTTCCAGAGCTACCTTTGCGCATCGATGAGAGCGGGGCGTTGCGCGTGGGCGCAACGCGCGTGACTCTTGAAACAATCCTTGCCGAGTTCCAACAAGGTAGTAGTCCCGAAATGATAGTGCTAAGCTATCCCACGCTACAACTCGAACAGGTATATGCCTTGCTTGCCTTCTACTTGCACAATCGCCCCCTTTTTGATCGCTACCTGCAGGAAGCAGAGCGCAGGGCTGAGCAGTGGTTTGAGGAATACGAGGCGCGTAGTGGAGTGAAAGAACTTCGCCAGCAAATTTTGGAGCGCACTCGCTCAGCTACTGTATAGGAAGACAGAAGAATCGCGCATGCCGGAGAGCAGTAATCTGAGGGTCGCAGCTGACGAGAACTTCAGTGCAGCAATCCTTGATGGATTGGTTCGCCGTTTACCTGAGCTGGACGCCCTAACCGTTCAGCAAGCAGGCTTGCAGGGAGCTACAGACGCTCAGGTTCTGGAGTGGGCAGCCGCTGAAGGTCGTATACTGCTTACTCACGATTGGCGCACCTTGCCGTATTATGCAATGATTAGAGTGGAGCGCGGTGAAACTATGCCGGGTGTGGTTGTTGTGCCCCGCAGTATGCCAATCGGTCAAGCAATAGAAGAGTTAGAGTTGATTATGGGGGCAAGCTTACCGAGCGAAATAGAGGGGCGTGTTTGGAGACTGCCACTGTCGCGGTGAGAGGTACCCCACTCTTTCCGCCTGTCATTCGGTATAATACCGCACGCAGGAGGCGTGTGATGAAGCAGGAGATAGTTCGCAGAGGCTTGTTCGGGCTGCTGGGGTTGGGGGTGGTTCTGACGCTCACGGGCTGTCGCGGCACGACCTGGAGCAAAAAGGAGGAGGTGCGCATCGGGCAGGAAGTCGCCGCCGAAGTCGAAAAAGCCTATAAACTGGAGCCCGACCCCGCGGTGCAGCAGCGCGTGCAACTCATCGGACAACGCCTCGTGGCGGTAGCGGGCGATAAGGACTTCAAATACTCCTTCAAGGTGCTGGACTCCGAAGAGATTAACGCTTTTGCCTTGCCCGGCGGTCCGATTTATGTATTTCGAGGACTGATTAACAAGGTGGGCGACGATGACGATATGCTGGCGGGCGTGCTGGCGCATGAGCTGGCGCATGTGAATCGCCGCCACGCGAACAAGCAATACACGCAGGGGCTATGGCGTGGACTGGCGATTGTCGTGCTAACGCGGGGGAGTGTGCGCGACGCGGCGGAAATCGCCGACGCCCTGATGCAGCTCAAATACAGCCGTCAACACGAGTACGAAGCGGATCGGCTCGCGGTTGAATACGCCTACAAAGCGGGCTATGACCCAAACGGGATGTTGCGCTTCTTAGCGATGCTCCAGCGCGAAGAGAAGGTGGGCAACCGCTGGATTGAAACGAACCTGCGCACGCACCCCTTCTCCGACAGGCGGATGGCGGAAGTGCGTAAACACATCCAGCGCGTCACGGGACAGCCCGCTCAGGAGGTCGCCCCGTGAAGGTCGCCGCGATTGTGCCCGCCTACAACGAAGCGCAGCGCATCGAGCGCGTGCTGGCAGTGCTTCTCCACTGTCGCCTCCTGCACGAGGTGCTGGTGGTAAACGACGGGAGCGCAGACGACACCGCGGAGGTTGCGCTGCGGTTCGCCCGCGCCCATGCGACGCCCGATAGACCGACTGTGCGCGTGATTAATCTGCCGGTGAACCGAGGCAAAGGGGGCGCGATGTTCGCAGGCGCAACCGCCACCGACGCCGATGTGATCGCTTTCTTCGACGCCGACCTGATTGGGCTCAAGCCAGAGCATGTGGAGCGCATCCTTAAGCCCGTGCTGGAGGGCGAAGTGGCTATGTCGATCGGCGTGTTTCGAGGCGGGCGGCTCAGCACCGATATGGCGCAGATTCTTGTGCCCTACATCAGCGGGCAGCGCGCCCTGCTGCGTGAGCTGTTCACCGAGATTCCGGGCATCGAGCGCACGCGCTCTGGAGTCGAAATCGCGCTCACGCTGCACTTCAAGCGCCATCGCTACCCTGTGGCGATGGTGGTGGTGGAAGGCGTCACGCACACGATGAAAGAAGAGAAACTCGGCTGGGCGCGGGGCGTGTGGGCGCGCGCCAAAATGTACGCCGAAATCGGGAAGGCGTTCCTGCGCTACACCCGCCTGAGCGACCTGCGCCACAAACTCTTGCTCAAACGGGGGGAGTAGCCTGTGGCGGGCGTGCTTTATGTGGTCGCCACCCCCATCGGCAACCTGCAAGACATCACCCTGCGCGCGCTGGAGACCCTCAAAGCCGTCGACTGCATCGCCGCCGAGGACACCCGCCATACCAAAAAGCTGCTGCAACACTACGGCATCGAGACGCCGCTGATCAGCTTCCACCAGCACTCAGGCGCGGGACGCATCGAGCAGATTATCCGCCGGCTACAAGGGGGGGAATCGGTCGCACTGGTTACGGACGCGGGCACGCCGGGCATCTCCGACCCCGGCGGCGCGCTGGTGGAGGCGGCGCACCAAGCGGGGATTCGCGTGGTCCCCGTTCCCGGTGCAAGCGCGGTGACGGCGGTTCTCTCCGTCGCAGGGCTACCTGCCCATCGCTTTCGGTTCGAAGGATTTCCGCCGCGCAAAGAGGGCGCACGACGCCGATTCTTCGAGAATCTGCGGGGCGAAGACGCGCCTGTGGTGTTCTACGAATCGCCCCATCGCCTGCTCAAAACGCTCCAGACCGCTTACGAGGTTCTCGGCGACTGCTCTGTCGTGGTCGGGCGGGAACTGACCAAGCAGTTCGAGGAGGTGTTTCGCGGCAGGCTCAGCGAGGCGATAGCGCACTGGCAGGCGAAACCGCCGAAGGGAGAGTTCGTGGTGATTGTCTATTCGGGCTAACGCTACACATCGGGCGTATACTCCAGCTCCACCTCACCGATGCGCACGATATCGCCCTCCTGCGCCCCCAGTTCCTGCAGGCGGCGAAAGATGCCCAGACCTTTAAGCCGTTTCTGCATGCGCAGAATCGCCTCATGGTTGCCAAAGTCGGTGCGCTGCACGATTTCGAGCGGGAGCGTTCCCTCCACAACGAACACCTCGCCCTCTTTGTAGACGCGCGTGGGCTGGCGTTGGGGGCGGGCGATTTCGGGCGCAGGCTCCAGAAACGGCTCCGGCGGGGGCAGCTCGGCGACGCGCTGCGCCAGTCGCGCCAGCAACGGCTCCAGCCCCTCGCCCGTGTAGGCGGAGATGGCGAACACCTCGTAGCCCTGCGCCTCCAGCGCCGATTTCACCGTGTCGACGCTTGCCCGCTCATCGGGCGCAAGCGTGTCGATTTTGTTCAGGGCGACCAGCGCTGGCTTCTGCGCAAGTTCAGGCTTATACAGCTTCAACTCGCGCTGCAGTAGCTCGAACGCCTCCAGAGGCGGCTCCGTCGCGAACGGGGAGACATCGAGCAAGTAGAGCAACAGACGCGCCCGCTCCACATGACGCAGAAACTGATGCCCCAATCCCACGCCCGCGTGCGCCCCCTCGATGAGCCCCGGAATATCGGCGACGACGAAACTCTGCTCCTGATACTTCACCACGCCGAGGTGGGGGACAAGCGTGGTGAACGGATAGTCGGCGATTTTGGGCTTGGCGGCGGAGAGACGGCTAATCAGCGTGCTTTTGCCCGCGTTGGGCATGCCCACGATGCCCACATCGGCAAGTAGCTTGAGTTCCAGTCGGAGCGCGCGTCTCTCGCCAGGTAAGCCCTTTTCAGCGAAGCGGGGCGCCTGACGGGTCGGGGTGGTAAAATGGGCGTTGCCGCGCCCGCCTTTACCGCCGCGCGCCGCGATGAACTTCTGTCCCGGGCGCGCCATATCCGCCAGCAGTGCGCCCGTCTCGGCGTCGTAGACCAGCGTCCCCAACGGCACGCGCAGCGTGATGGATTTGCCATTGCGCCCTTTGCGATTGCTGCCGCTGCCGTGTCCCCCGCGCTCCGCTTTGTAGTGGCGCTGGTAATGAAAATCGAGGAGCGTGCTGAGCTTAGGGTCGGCGACGAGGATGACGCTGCCGCCGTCGCCGCCATCGCCCCCGTCGGGTCCCCCGCGTGGCACATACTTCTCGCGTCGGAACGACACGCATCCGTCCCCGCCACGCCCCGCCTCCACCTCGATCACCGCCTCGTCGATGAACACGGGGGATTATACCCCCACAAAGAACCCCGCCTACCAATCGGTCGTCTAAGCAGTATGTTCAGGCGGACTGTGAAATTTTCACAGGGATATGGAATATCCCCCTTGCGGGCGGCGAAATCTCACGGAACGAGGTGAAACGACGATGAGCCAAGGAAACTGGCAGAACCGCAAGCCGGTACGGCTGACGAAGCGCGAGATCGAGGTGCTGAGCCTCATCGCTCAGGGACGCTCCTCACAGGAAGTGGCGGATGCCCTCTTTGTGAGCAAGCGCACGGTGGACTTCCATCTGGCGAACATCTACGAGAAGCTCAACGTGAACAACCGTGTGAAGGCGTTCCGGCGCGCGGCGCAGATGGGGCTGATCCCCGTCGAAGCCTTCTTCGGCGAGGTCGCGGACTGAGGAGGGGGCAACCCGAAACAGCGCGTGGGGCAGGAGCTTCGCTTCTGCCCCACGCTTACTTAGTCACCGCACCCCGTTATCATCGTTTCGAATCTCAATTGGGTAAACTATCGCTGTAAAGCGGAGATGACGAGTCGCGAGGATGCTCTGGAACAGAAACGGCGTGAACTGACCGAATGCCCGCTGTTTAATTTGACCTTCACGCCGACGCTTTTGCTGTTGCCCGATAGCTTGCGGATCTATCGCGCGACAGACGCAGCGTCTCGCGTGATGGGCTATCCCCCAGAGCAGCTGACTCAGATGAGCCTCTACGACCTGCTTGTGGAAACGCCCGACCAGGTAGACGCGATACTGACTCAGGCGCGTACTCAACCGCCGTTTATACTGAATGTGCGCCGCCCCGACCGCGAAGAACGGATTATTCAGGGGGTCATCCACGAACTCGCTGACTATCAGCTGCTCCATTTCAGTTTTGCGGATCAAACCGAGTTGCATCTGCCTTACCGTATCTCGCGTGGTTTAGCAACCATTCCGCCTCAGCGGACGGGCTTGGACTTCCTGCGCGAAGCGGTGCGGCAAATTTCGGCGGCGCTGGGCGGCGCACATGTCTATATAGGGCGACTGGTCGCTGCAGATTACGTAGAGGGGATTACCTACGCAGCGAACGGCGAACTCCGTGAACCGTTTGATTACGGGCTACGGGCGACGCCCTGCGAGAATGTGGTGATGAGCGGCGTCTGCTTTTATTCGCGCGATGTGCAGCGTTTGTTTCCGGAAGACCACCTGCTGCAAGAGATGGGTATTGAGAGTTATATCGGCGCGCCGCTGCGCGACTCGCTTGGACGGGTCATTGGCATTTGCTGGATAGCCGCTGTGAAGCCGTTG
>JAOAES010000143.1 GCA_026416655.1 Fimbriimonadales bacterium | reverse complement strand
TTTTGTAAATCGCGATATAGGGTTCGCGCCGTTCGTCGGGCATGGGCAGGGTCAGCTCCACCACCTCGACGTCCGTCGCCGGCTCCAACAGGGCAACTCCCCCGCCGCTCTCTCCAACGGGACGCTTCTCGGTATGCACCGCGACATCGGGACGCAGGAGACGACGCTTGCCGTTTGCATCGTGCCGCTCCAAGTAAATGCGCTGCTCCAGCGTCGCATCGTAGCCACGCGACAGCAGCTGGGGCAACAGCTGGGTCTGAATCGCCGCCGTCATATGCTGATGGAACTCTTCCCAGCACTGTTGCTCTATATACGGATCCATCCCCACGAAGCGGTGGCGGACCTCCTGCACAGTTAGCGTTCGACCTCCTGAATCTCGTAGCACTCGATTCGGTCGCCTTCTTTGTAGTCGTCGAAGCCTTCGAGCGTGATACCGCACTCGTAGCCGGCGGCGATTTCGCGGCGGTCTTCCTTGAGGTGGCGCAGCGTGCTGATTTTGCTCTCGTGGACGACCTCGCCATTTCGAATCAGGCGCGCAGGTGCGTTGCGCACAATCTTACCGTCCAGCACATAGCAGCCCGCCACCACGATTCCGCGTGAAAGCTTGAACACCGCGCGCACTTCCGCCGTGCCCAGCGTGACCTCTTTGAACTCCGGTTCGAGCAGCCCTTTGAGCGCTTTCTCCATCTCTTCGAGCAGCTCGTAGATGATACGATAAGTGCGCACATCCACGCGGCTGGCTTTCGCCTTACTCTGGGCGTTGGAGTCCACCTTCACATTGAAGCCCAGCACGACGGCATCAGCGGCGATAGCGAAGTCGACGTCGGCTTCAGTGATATTGCCCACGTTCGCGTTGATGATTTTCAGTTCCACGCCCTCTGGTTTCTCGAGCTTGAGCAGGGCGTCGCGGATTGCTTCTACAGAGCCATAGGTGTCGGCTTTGAGGATAATATTGAGCGACTTGGTCTCGCCTGCCTGCATCTGCTTGAACAGCTCGGCGAGGTTCACGCGGCGGGTGGGGCGTTGCACTTCGGGGCGTTTCTCAGCTTCGAGGCGTTCCTGCACGATTTGGCGGGCGCGGGCTTCGCTCTCCACGCGCTCCGCTCGGTCGCCAGCGACGGGCACTTCGTTCAGCCCCATGACCTCAACCGGCGTGGAAGGCGTCGCGCTATCGACTTGCTTGCCTGTGTGGTCGAACATCGCGCGAATTTTGCCCCATGTTTTGCCCACGACGAGGATATCGCCGCGTTTGAGGGTGCCTTGCTGTACCAGAATCGTGGCGAGCGGTCCGCGCCCTTTGTCCAGCTTCGCCTCGATGACCGTGCCCTGAAACTCGGCTTTCGGGTCGGCTTTCAGCTCCGCCATATCCGCCACGAGCAGGATCATCTCCAGCAGCGTGTCCACGCCTGCGCCAGTGATGGCGGACACGGGCACACAAATCGTATCGCCGCCCCACGCTTCGGGAATCAGTTCATACTGCGTGAGCTGCTGCATCACGCGGTCGGGGTTGGCTTCCGGTTTGTCGATCTTGTTGATAGCGACGATAATCGGCACTTTGGCGTTTTTGGCGTGGTTGATGGCTTCCACCGTTTGGGGCATGATGCCGTCGTCCGCTGCGACGACCAGCACGACGATATCCGTCACCTGCGCCCCCCGCGCGCGCATGGCGGTAAACGCCTCGTGTCCTGGGGTGTCCAGGAAGGTAATCAGCCTGCCGTTCACCTCCGCCTGGTATGCGCCGATATGTTGCGTGATACCGCCGAACTCGCGCTCTGCGACGCGCGTCTTGCGGATATAGTCGAGCAGGCTGGTCTTCCCATGGTCAACGTGCCCCATAATCGTGACGACGGGGGGACGGGGTTGCGCGCCTGTGACGACGGCTTTCGTGGGGGGTTGAGCGGCGGGCTTCGGTTCGGTTTTGGGCGTCTCCCACTGCACGGTCAGCCCGAAATCGGCGGCGACCTTCTCGGCGAGTTCGGGGTCCACCTTCTGCACGGGCGTCAGTAGCTTGCCGTGCTTGGTCATGATATGCTTCTGAATTTCGGTGGGCGAGCGCTCCATCGCCTCCGCGAGGTCGCGCACGGTCAGTTCGCGCGGCAGCACGAGCGTCTTCAGGTCGCCCACCAGCTCCTGCGCCATCTCTTTGACGACCTGGGCGGTTTCCTCATCTAAGCCCTGTCGCGCCTCGTCTTCGCTGACGCCTAACTCCGTCAGAATCTCCTTCAGGCGACCTGCGGAGACACCTAACTCTGCCGCTAAATCCCGTATCGTAATCTTCGTTTTCGCCATCGGCTCTCAACCCCTCATCAAGGCTAAACAGGATTATACCTGATGAAAAGTTGCGCCGACAGAAAGCGGGGGAACACCCTGCGAACGCAAGCTGTTCGTGAGTAGAAATCGCCTGCATATTACAAGGGCGCGTCGGGGACGCGCCCCTACACCTTGCCTCGCGCGTGAACCGTAGGGGCGCGTCCCCGACGCGCCCTGCGCATTCAATAACGATTTCCCCCATGAATCACTCAGCAGGAATCCCATCACAGACAGAGAAAAACCATTCTATGCGTATCCCAATCAACTCCGTGGCGTTTCTTACGAGCGTGTTTGCGCTATTGGCGGGCGCGGCGATTGCGCTCCAGCAAGCCAATCAGCTCAGCGAACAGGAAATCAAGGACGGCTGGAAGCTGCTGTTCGACGGCGAGAGCCTCAAAGGCTGGACGATTGCGGGCGTCGAGGACTCATGGATTGTGCAGGACGGAACCCTGCACTGCACAGGCAAGGGCGGCGGCGGGATGATTTACGCCGACGGCGTCTATAAAAACTTCGAGCTAAAACTGGACTTCAAGGTCTCCCCGCGCGGCAACAGCGGCGTGTTCCTGCGTACCTGGGACAAAAACGACCCCGTCCACACTGGGATCGAGGTGCAGGTGCTGGACAGCTACGGCAAAGCACAGCCCAGCAAGCACGACTGCGGCGCGATTTACGACATCCAAGCCCCCAGCAAGAACACCGTCAAGCCCGCCGGCGAGTGGAACACTTACCACATCATCGCCAAAGACAACCTGATTGTGGTGTACATGAACGGCGAGAAGGTGAACGAGGTCGACCTGAGCCGCTGGACGGAGGCAGGGCGCAACCCCGACGGCACGCCGAACAAGTTCAAGTACGCCTATAACACGATGACCCGCCCCGGCTACATCGCCTTACAAAATCACGGGAACCCGATATGGTATCGCAACATCAAAATCAAGCCGCTGGAGTGAACTACGCAGAGCGTCGCGCGAAGCTGCGCAAAGCGGTCTTTGAGAGCAAAAAACCGCCCAACGCGCTGCTAATCACCAGCACGGCGAACCTGTACTACCTGACCGGCTTCACCGGCTCGTTCGGCGCACTGCTGCTCACGCCCGACTCGGAGCGGTTTCTGACGGGCGGTATCTACGCGACGCAGGCGCAAGGCGAGATACCCGACATCCCCATCACGCTGAACCCGACGCTGAAGGAGTTCAACGAGACGCTCGCCGAGACCGCCAAAGAGATGGGCGCGACCCTGCTCGGCGTCGAAAGTGGAACCTCCATCGCCGGGTTGCAGGGACTGCGGAAGGCGATGCGCAAAGCAGGCGTGCGCGTGAAACCTGTCGGCGCGCCCGTCGATAAACTGCGCAAAGTGAAAGACCCCTACGAAATCGCTCGGCTACGCGACGCCGCCCAACTCGCTGACGCCACTTTCCAGCACATCCAGCGGCTCTTCCAGCCCGAAGTCGCCGAGTGGGACATCGCGATGGAGATCGACTTCTACATCCGCCGACAGGGGGCGTATCCGGCGTTCGACACCATCGCCGTGTCAGGCGAGCGCACTGCCCTGCCCCACGGCAAGCCGACCGAACGACGCCTGCAAAAAGGCGACTTCGTGACCGTCGACTTCGGCGCGAAGCTGAACGGCTACTGCTCTGACCTCACGCGCACGGTGGTCATCGGCAAGGCGTCCCCCGAACAGCGCAAGCTCTACAACGCCGTGCTGGAAGCCCTGCAGCGGAGCATCGAGGCGATTAAGCCGGGCAAACGCGGCAAGCAGATCGACGCCCGCGCCCGCAAAGTGTTGGAAAAACACGGGCTGGCAGACTACTTTGGACACGGCTTAGGGCACTCGCTGGGAATCCTGGTGCATGACGGCTCTGGACTGTCGTTCCGGGATAAGAAGCCGCTGGAGGCGGGGATGGTGTTGACCGTAGAACCGGGCGTCTATGTGCCCGGCTTCGGCGGCGTGCGCATCGAGCAGGATGTGGTGGTGACCGAAACCGGCTGCGAACTGCTCACCCACGCGCCTGTGGAGTTGATGGAGTTTAACGGGTAAATTTATTAACCGACGAGGAGGTCGAAACGATGACGACGCATACGGAGTTTATCACCACCAGCGCCCGGGGGCTGAACCGCGAGCACCCCGCGATGAAGATGTTTCAGAAAGCCAAGAAACTTGGCGTCTGGGACCCTGCTGCGATAGACCTCACTCAAGACCGCGCAGACTGGCAAACCTTCACCGACGAGCAGAAAGACGCTACCCTGCGTCTCATCTCCCTCTTTCAAGCGGGCGAGGAGAGCGTGACTTTAGACCTGCTGCCCCTGATTCAGGTCATCGCCAGTGAGGGCAGGCTCGAGGAGGAGATTTTTCTCACCTCGTTCCTGTTTGAGGAGGCGAAGCACGTGGAGTTTATGAACCGCTTCCTGACGGAGGTGGCGGGCGTGCAGGGCGAAGACCTTTCCCGCTATCACTCGCCCTCGTATCGCAAGATTTTCTACGAGGCGCTACCGCAGGCGATGCACCGGCTTACCTACGACGCCTCGCCCGTCGCGCAAGCAGAAGCGTCCGTGACCTACAACATGATTGTGGAGGGCGTGCTGGCGGAGACGGGCTACTACGGCTTCTTCCAAGCATATAAGCGACAGCAGAAGATGCCGGGCTTGGTGCAAGGCATCGGCAAGATGATGCAGGATGAATCGCGTCATATCGCGTTCGGCGTGTACCTGCTCTCGCGCCTGATTGCCGAGCATGGCGATCCCGTCTGGAACGCGATTCAGGAGAAGATGAACGACCTGCTGCCCTACGCGCTTGGCGTGGTGCAAGAGACCTTCGATCCCTACGAGCCAAATATGCCGTTCGGTTTGGAGAGGGAGGAGTTCCTGAACTACGCGATGAACCAGTTCATGCGTCGCGACAACCGCCTTGCCCGCGCGCGCAGCCTGACGATGGAGCAACTCTATCGCGAAACGGAGGAGGCAGAGGCAGAAGCGGCAGAACTGACGCATGCGATTGTGTCCGGAGGCTGAGCCTTGACTTCGGCTAAGGCGCGTCGAAGCTGGATTACCGTCGTCGGCTGGAGCCCGATGGCGGTTATCAACACCCTCTGGCAGGCATGTGAGCATGGGGTCGTGCCAGACCGAATCGTCCTCCTCGCCTCACCCGACGAGCAGCGTGTTCAGCAGAGCCTGCGTGTGGTGCATCGCTACCTCAGGGCGATTCTTAGACAATACGGTATTTCGGAGCCTTACATCCACCACGACCCCATCGATGAGAGTGATTTTTTGGGGTTCTGGGACACTCTCGAGCGCGTGCTGGACAGGGAGAGCCAGCTTGCTGAGCGTCTGGTCATCGACACCACTGCAGGGCGCAAGTATATGTCGGCGTTTGCCATCACGCAGGGCTGGCGCTCGGACCTGCCTATGGAGCATGTCTATTATAACCATATGATTGACCAGCGCTACAACAATGTGCCTCATCGCTGAGGCGGAAGGGGCTGAGGCGTCTTAGCAGGGAATTTCAGAGGGGCGTGGAACTAACTCTGCTGGAGGCAACCCCGCTATGAAAGTCGTGGCTATCTTACCGCCGTCGGAGCAGGTACAGGCGCAGGCGGCGATGGTGCGCGCGCTTTTTTCCGGGCATACTGTGGAACTGGCGACGAACGCCGACGAACTCGCGCCCCAT
>JAOAES010000095.1 GCA_026416655.1 Fimbriimonadales bacterium | reverse complement strand
GCTTGCAGTTGCGTTTGCGTAATGGAGCTATTTTTATATCCTCAAACCCATGCTGGCGGAAAAGTCGCGCCAGAATCTGCTCTGCAGAAACCAGAACGCCGTAGAAAGAAGAGTTGCCCACGATGTAGTGAATGCGCGCATTGGGGCGGAGAACGCGCTTCAAGTTCTGGATATGCTGGTTCATATCTTCAAAATATCTCAGCACATAGTTCGACAGGAGTATTCCATTCTCTGGATGGGCTTCCCGAATACGGGCAGCGACGGTTGCGACCTCGTCGTCTACAGGCAGTCGCGGCTTCCATTGCTTTAGTCGGCTTGTGGCGGTTCCCCAAGTGCCTCCGATTGCTTGCCAGTCCAGCTCGCCCGCGTCGCGTCCGTTGCTCAGGTAGCCCAACCAGTACATGTAGGGGCGCAATTCCCGAATGTAAGAAATTCGGTTCACATAGGGGGGTGAGGTAATCACCAGGTCGTAAGATGCTGAGGGGAGCGTTTCGAGGGTACGCGCGTCATCGTGCAAAATCTGTGCCTCACGAACAGGGTTTTGCGAAGCGCCCTGCAGAACGAGTTCCAGCTCCTGCATAAACAAGGCGTCGTAATCGTACAGGGTTAGGCTCAACTGACTCCCCTCACGAAATGAGAGGGAAGGATGGTGATAGGACGCCTTAGAAAGTAGGATGACACAGCGAGCAAATGTCACCCTCAGCAAATCACTTTGGAGCGACTCTGCTGGGCAAATCTCCCTAATCAGCGACTTCACTACGGAGAGCCAACAAAGCGGCTCTGCATCCCACCAGCGCTGTATGTCTTGAATAGGGGGCAAATCTAAGTCAGGAGATGCGTACTGTTGACGCGTATCAATCAGGGTTTGCGCTAACTTGCGGGTCTCGGTGACGGTTTCAGGGGTATAGAACCGTGTTTTAGTGTGGGCGAGCCAAACCAGAAAGGGATTTAGTTCGGTTGCCGTTGCTTCGAAGCCCATCGCACTTGCTATCAGGGGCGTAGTTCCCGTACCGCCAAAAGGATCGAGTACACACAGCGTGGCGGGATAGGCACGAAGGCGCTCCTCCACCAATCGGGCAGAGTAAGCAGGGGTCAGGCGTAGCCAGCCGTGTCGACCGTTGCGAAGATTCTCTGAGAAAGTATATTCCGGTCGTCGCGAAAGACGGTTACTCATTTACCCTTCCTCCCCATGCAAGAGCGACTGAATCACGGCGTGAACGCGCCTGCGGATCTCCTCTTGATGGCGTTCCAGAAAGGCGGCGAGATCATATCCGATCACTTCCCTCAAAAACGCATAGGTAGAGTGTGCAGTGTCGGATTCCAGAGTGCCTATCAGCACAACCCATCCCCCATTCTCATACCGCTGTTTCACTTCGGCATCAATCTGTTGTGAAAGAACCAGCATGCAAGGTAGCAGCTTGTTTTGATAAGCGCGACTTCCACTGAGCAGGTCAGCGTTTTGTCGCTTCGAGTCCTTGCTCTTATAGCCCTGTCGAATCTCGAAAACCACACCTCCCAGTTCGGCGGTCACGGAATGAATCTTGCGCTGCGCGTCTATCCAGTTGGTCAGTCTGTATCGTATATCGGGGGCAGCAATACGCTCCAGGAGGATATGCGCATCGAGCTGGATTCGGTGTGATTGCTTGCCTTCCCGAACCACATAACTCCATCGCAAGTCTGCCTCCGTTAATCCCAGCACGTCCATGAAAATCCTGCGCAAGAGCCGTTCGCAGCCGATACCTAATTGACGATACAAGCTTGTAATCCCTCCCGCGACACGATGGGCTATGTACACCTCAGGCAGATCCAGACCAAGCCAGCGGTAGAAGGCGTCCGCTTGGTAAAGTGCTTGGAACTCATCGGCGGAAATTGCTTTTTGCGTGCCCTGTCCTAACTTAGGGCGATAGCCCATTGTGGCTTGCAGGGGGCTAAGCAATACCTCCAGATACTCAATGTCTTTCATAGGTACGGAATGCCCAGCTGCAGGCGTATCGCCTGCAGCCGAGCGTTGCTCAGTGCTTCCACTTGATTGTGCAGCCCACCGGCGGCACATGCGAGACATGCGGGATATCGCCTTCCAACAGGCTCAACACGGCTTCCCGCACATACTCATGGCGCACCTGGCTGGGGTTTTCCCAGTTATCATCGAAACGCCCGTGATATTTGAGGTCGCGCTCCTCGTCGAAGACGAAGAACTCGGGCGTGCGCGAGGCATGATACGCATGCGCCACCGCCTGAGTCTCATCAAACAGGTAAGGGAAGGGGTAGCCCTTTTCTTGAGCTACCTTCTTCATGTTCTCGAAGCTGTCTTCAGGATACTGGTTCGGGTCGTTCGAGTTAATCGCGACGAAGGCGGCGCGGTCGCCCAGCTCCTGGGCAAGTTTTATCACGCGCTCCTCGTACGCCTTCACATAGGGGCAGTGATTGCACCAGAAGAACAGCACCAGCACCGGCTTATCTGCGAAATCCTTCAGCGAGTAGGTCTTGCCGTCTACGCCGGGCAGATTGAAATCATATGCCGATTGACCGATTTCCATACGCCTCAACCTCCTTCAGAGTGTCGGATCGCCTCGCGCAGCATGCTCAGCGAGGGGAGGGGCGAGAGGCGTCCGTCTTCGTGCTGGAATGCGCGACAGGTCAGGCGGTAGGGTAAGTGGGGTTGAGGTTGCAGCTCGTGCCCGTCGATGCGAATCGTGGGCGAGCCGATGAAGCGGTGCGCCTCCGCCTGAGCTTGGGTGTCGATGCGGATCACTTCCACCTCTGCCGTTGCGCCCTCCTGCGCGAGCGCCTCATGGATTAACTCCAGCGCACGCTCATGCGAGGGACATTCGGGATAGTAGAGTAGCTCGATTCGCATCGTTGCGCCTCCACGGTTATTTTACCTGACGGTCGGGCAGCTCACGTCGCGCCGGCTTGAACATCTGCAGCATGCGGTTCGTCACCAGAAAGCCGCCCACCACATTAATCGTGGCGAAAATCACGGCGAGTGTGCCCAGCAACGCGCTCAGCGTCGTGTGTTGCGCCCCAGCCGACAGAATCGCGCCGATAATCGTAATCCCCGAGATGGCGTTCGATCCCGACATCAAGGGCGTGTGCAGGGTGGGGGGCACTTTGGTAATCACTTCGAACCCCACAAAGATTGCCAACACGAAGACCGTCAACGCCGCCACGAAGGTTTCCATACTCTATAGGATACCCTGCGTTCGTCGGCGGGGACGCCGACGCTACGCAGGGCGATGTCGTCGGCGGGGACGCCGACGCTACGGAGAACGCTCTGTCGTTGGCGGGACGCCGACGCTACGCAGGGCGATGTCGTCGGCGAGGCGCCGACGCTACAAAAAAGCCCCCGCAAGTGCGGGGGCGAGTCGTGGTCTCACCTTGAGTTGCTGGCTCAAGCCGTCTCGTGCGGTCGTAGCGCGACGCGCAAGTCCCCATGGACGGTTTCCAGCGCGAGAGTTCCCGTTCCGTCGCCCGCAACGCCCGTGTAATGACGCCGGCTCGAATCGACCTCTTTGCACTCCAGTGCGCATTCGATCTCGCCTGCTGTGGTTTGCATTTGCACACGGCAGTCGTTGCCGTCGGGCACTTCAACGGCGATGTCGCCTTTCACGGTGGTCAGGCGCACTTCGCCCTGAATTGGCTCCAGCAGGTCGAGCAAGATATCGCCGCGCACGGTCTCCACCATTACATTACGAGCGATGATGCGCTCAGTTTCTGTGTCGCCGTTCGTCGCCTGAATAACGACGCTTTCCGCTCGCAGGTCGCGCAGGGTCGTATCGCCATTCACAGCGGTAATCGCAACACGCTCGCCCTGCAGGTCGTGGATCAGGACGTCGCCGTTGACGGTTTCGAGTTTTGCGCTGCCGCGGATATGGCGTAGGGCGATGTCGCCGTGCGGGGTGCGTAGGTCGATAGCGCCGTCGAGTTTCTCAACTTCGATGTCTCCCTTGCGTTCCAGCCGGACATGGAGGTTGACCTGGCGCGGGATTTGCAGTTTCAGGTTAACTTTCTGCCGCAGTTCGCCTTCGAGTGCCGGCGCGGTGATACGCACGCCGTTCTCGGTCTGCTCTACGGTCAGGCTGTAGCGCGCTTTTGCCTGCTCCACGCTTTGGGGGTCGGCTCCCCGCAGGCGGATATCGGCTTCGACCCGTCCCCCGTCGAAACCGCCCACGATGTGGATGTCGCCTGCGGGGAGTTCGATGGACAGCGATTGCCCCCCAGCCATCGCGATGTCCATCGTCTGCTGCACGCTGGTTTCGTATTTGCCCCACCGTCCCAAGGACCAGTCGCCTTTTTCCAGCTCTTCTAAGGTTTTGCGCAGTTCGTCGATGCTGCGCTGGGTCTGTTCGCGCACGCTTTGCCCGATTTGTTGCCAGTTCACGCTGCGCACCGCCTGTCCTGTGGCTTTGACGGCTTCTTCCGCCGCGCGCAGGATCTGATCGAACAGTCCCCGCACGGGTTGTGCGCTACTATTGCCGTTCGCGGGCGCGTTGTTCGATTCGGTCGCGCTCGCTTCTGGGGCAGGCGCGACTTCATACAGGGCGTCAATCAGGTCCGCCGCCTCTTCGGGCGTCACGGTTCCCTGCTGCATCAGGTTCAATATTCGCAATAGCATTTCCTGTCGGCTGTTCATGCTTGTACCTCCTTCATCGTAGTGCCCGCAGTTTGCGCGCCGCTTCTTCGGCGGTGATATGTCCCTGCTCCAGCAGATCCAAAATTTCGCGACGCTGCTCGGCGAGGTGTCCGTTCAAGTCCTGCGCCGTTGCGGGGGTCAGCCCCAGCGCCAGAAGCAGCGCGTCCAGTTTGTTCCGCGCGGTGGGATAGCTGATCCCCAGTTCCCGCTCCACGCCCGCCAGCATGCCTCGATTCCGTAAAAAGACCTCCAAAAACTGCAACTGCTCGCTATCGAGCTGGCTAAAGCGGTTCGGCAGGAACTGCCCCTGTATGCTCGAACCGCACTCCTCGCAGGTGACCTGCGTCACTATCAGCTTGCCGCTGCAGAGAGGGCAGCGCGTTGGCTGGGCATATGGCTTTTTCATAGTGCGATGCATGATACCTGACGAGATTCAAAAAAGTCAAGTCTTAGCCCCAGAAAAATCAATTTTTCTGAGTCTCAGGTCTAAATCGTGCAACTCCGCAAAGGCGCGTCTGCAATCGAACTTTAGCCTGCGCAGGGAGGTTGACGGGAACGGCTTCTGCTATCTTGGCTCATTTGAAGACCCGGTTCGTATACGTAGCAGGAATCATCTTACACCGAGTCGTATTTAGAAGCAAGGAGGCGAGAGCGTGGACGAACCCATCAAGCGTTCGGATGCAGTCGAGAAGGAATACACGCAGGCGGTGATTTACGGCATCGTGGGGCTGGTGGCGCTGGCGCTCACTTTCCTCTTTTGGCGGTATGGCGGGATGTTCTACTCCCTCTCGTGGGGCTTCGCACTCATCTGGCTCGGTTCGTGGGGCTATGCAGGCTGGTCGTACTACAAGACGACGAAAGTGCCCGCCTATCCTGTGGAATGTCCGTTCTGCCACAAGGAGACGGTGCTGGTCGCTCCGCCGCAGATGGACTTCACCTGCGAACACTGCCTCAAGCGCGTGCCCATCGAGAACGGGCGCGTGATGGAGGTCATCGCCGTCAAATGCCCACACTGCGGTTCGATGGAGCAGGTGTCGGTAAAAGCGTCGGCGGCGATTTGTGAGCAGTGCCAGCGCGAGTTTCCCATCCGCGCAACGGGGCGCGTGCCTGTCGGGATGCCATTGCCTCAAGACGATCCGACGCCCTACGAACTGGTGCTGTTGGGCGTCGACCGGCGCAAAGAGGAGCAGGCGATTCTCGCGCTGGAGCGGCTGTTAGACCTGAACCGCCCCGATGTGAAGAAGCTGCTCGAATCGGTTCCGATGACGCTGTTGACGAACCTGCCGCGGCGCAAGGCGGAGAGTCAGGCGCGCGAGCTGAGCGAGCAGGGCGTGCTGATCGAGGCGCGACGCATCGAGGATCCCAATCGCGTGCCTACGCCCTGGAATTAGCGCGGGCTACTCCTCGATCAACCGGTGATACCTGCCCATCCAGTAGGGCAGTAGGAACGCGCTGCCGTCGTCTTCGCGTCTGCCGAGCGGGTCGCCCCCGTCCAGACGATAGGGGTTGCCGTTCCAGCGCATCACTGCGCGTTCGCTGTAGGGCACAATCTGCGCCGACTGCCACTCGCCAAATCGCCCTTTGCTCGTATCCAGCGTGATGTCCAGCCGATGGCTGTTGCGGCACTCCCAGTTGCGCAGGTCGAGGGGCCACTCCTGCAGGGTCTGCACCGCCGCCTCCACATCGCACGGCTTGCCCGTGAGCGCGCCGTAAATGAAGTTGAACAGCGGACTGCGCTCCGGACGCTCAATCTGCCAGCTGCGCTCCAGACTCATCAGCCAGATACGCCGATACTCCGGGTTCGTCTCGTACAGCAAGAACGGGTAGTAGCACAGGAACGCCAGCTGGTCGTCTGAGTGATTGACCGAGTAGGGCGGCAACATCTTCTGCGTCACGGCGTTGAGCAGGTAGTGATGCTTGCGAATCAGCTCCTCGTACGCTTGCTGATACTTCGCGTCGCCCGTGATGTGGTAGGCGACTTTGAGGTGGGAGAGCATCGACAGCGAGTTCAGCCCGCGCTCCTCTTCCCAGATGGGGTCGTCGTTAATCGCTTCGGGGTTGAAGATTGCCCAGCGGGTCGGCTTGCCGTCTTTGTCGATGAGCCGCCAGTTGTTCTGCATCAGGTGGTCAGTGACGCGCCGTACCGTGCCACGAATGCGCTCTTTTTCGGCGTCGTCGGCGCACAGGTCGTAGTAGACCGCCCAGATGAAGTAGTGCCCGTCCAGTTCGTCGGAGCTGGTGTCGCCTTTCCAGATGTAGTTGGGGTCGACGGGCGATTCGTGCCATTCGCCGTGCGACTGATAGTAGCGGGTTTCGTCCTTGCGGATGATGCTGCGGGCGGGGAAGCCGGGGATGCCTGTGAGCCGTTCCAGCTCCAGCAGGGCGTGCATCGATTTGCGGGCGCGTTCACGGGCGGCAGGGTCTTTCGTGGCGGCGTACCGGAACACCTGCGCGGCGCAGTAGATTGCCGTCCACAGCCCGTCGTTGTCGCTCGCCTCGATTTTCCAGCCGTCGGGGTTGTTCGGGTCGTCCCAGTCGCAGTTAGTCACGAAGCCGTTGCGGTTGTGGCGTAGGGCAATGAGTTTTTCGTAGTGTTCCGCTTTTTCGCGCAGGGTCATGCGCACCGATTCGATGCACGCCACGCCTCTGTCCGTCGCAATCCACGCGCGGTTCTGGGCGTCGACGGCGATGGCGTAGACCTGATTGCCGGGCAGCCAGCGTTTGCCCCAGAAGTAGCTCCATTTGCCGTCGCGCAGGCGGCATGCGCCTTCAGGTGTGCCTGCCCACAGGTCGCCGTTCGGCGCGAACGCGAGGCAACGGATGAAGCCGTAGGGCGGGATGAGTTCCGTCGTTGGCGGGGACGCCGATGCGACGGGCGCGCCGTCATACACCTCACGCGAGAGAAACCATCCCTCACCGTCGCCGAGTATCAGTCCGGAGCGCGCGCCAATCCAGAGGTGTCCGAGCGCGTCGCTCGCGGCGCAAAGCCAGGCATCGTCGTAGAAGCGTCCGCGATTGTCGGCGACCTCCAGTAGCCGCCACTGTCCCGCGTCGAGCCGATAGCACCGCCGCTCCAGCTCACCCTCCGCAAAGGCGAAGATACGCCCGCGCGTGTCCTGATGGAACCAGCGGAACTGGCGGTTGGTGGGCGCGTCATGCGCTTCACGAATCGCGCCGTTCTCGTAGCGCAGGAGTTGCCTCGCCGTGAGCAGCCACAGCCCCCCCTCACGCGCCGCCTGTAGCCCGATAAGCTCAGAGTCGGCGGTGTGGAGAGTGCGAGTCTCGCCCTGCGGAGTAATTTGAAACAGCGTCGCGCCGCCGACGCCGTACACGCCCCCTGCGCCATCGGGAATCAGGGTGCGTGTCGGCTGACTGGCAACCACGCGCCACTGTTCGGGCTGGCTCAGTTTCGCGACGGCGACGCCCTTCTCTGTGCCGGCATAGAGTGTCTCGCCCGAAATGGCGATTGCCAGCGCGGGCGCGTCGGGCAAGCCGTGCTGCGTCGTATAGTACGCGCTGCGATCCTGAAGATAGGGCTGGAGTTTGTAGGTTGAGTGCTGCATTGTCAGTAGTCCCGCCGCAAGCGTGAGTTCGATGAGCATGGGTGTTCTCCTGCTGCAGGGTTATGATTCGTGGTTCAGTAAGATGTTCCTATCGCAGAGTGGCGCCCATAGCGGCTTCTGCCGAACCTGCGCTCTCATAGTGGGAGAGGGGGAACCTGGCTCCCCTCTCCCAATGCCTGGGAGAGGGGATGAGGGGTGAAGGTGAACAGAGCGTTTGAGACTCCCCAACAGGTAGCAGTGTATTAGTTATCTATCGTCCACTGCTGCACATTCAGCGTGCCCGACTGTACCTGCCCAGAGAAGTTGTAATGGAAGGCGTTCAACCCAGAGCCGCTGGAGAAGGAGAACTGTACGGTATCGCTGCCCTCGTTATTGTCAGTGAAGGTTACATTGAAATCACCTTGAATGAGGTTGTTGCTGGGGCGTCCCGATGCAAAGCCCCATCGTCCCAGTTGCCCCGTGCCGGAAATGGTAATCACGCGCGCCTCTTCAGACTCCTCAACAGAGATGGAGCTGATGGAGCGGATGCGCATCGATTGGGTGCGCCCGTTCGCGCTCCACGCGAAGCTGCCCTGTCCGACATAACGGTGGTTCCCGTTATTGTCCATATGTAGCCCGTTGAACTGGAAATCGAGCCGATGATTCGAGGCGTTTGTGGCATAGCCACGCGCCTGCACGCGCGTTGCAATCACCGCTGCAAAAGCCACACTTCCCAGAATCAGCGCCGCCACGGCGCCCAATGCCTTGAGTCGCATAGATTATCCTCCCGTCCAAGTGTTGATAGGGTGATGAACTCCCCAACGGGATATTCCATGCGCTCGGCAGTGGTACGCAGGGAAAGATAACAGGTCGTGTCCGCTTGTGCGCCTTTGGGTATGCACGGGCGGGGACGTCCGTGCCGCGAAGGGGGTTAGGGCGTGGGCAGCCCCAGCGCGCTCAGCCATGCGTATGCACGGGCGAGGACGCCCGTGCCACGAGTGGGGTTAGGGCGTTGGCAGCCCCAGCGCGCTCAGCCATTCGATGAGCTTGCGGCGACGCACTACGCTGTGGGGTGGCAGATCCAACGGGCGCCCGCGCGCATCTACCACCACGCCCACCACACCGCCTTCCAGAGTCGCCTCGATGGGTTTTCCTTTGCCTGCGCCGACATCGAAGTTGCGCGCCGGACGGATGGTCGCCTCGATGGTTTCGCCGACGCCCAGCGGCAACACGCGCAGCTCGCCGTACCGAAAAGTCTCGCTCTTGCCGTTATACTCCACGGTCACGCACGGCTCGCCCTCCTTGCCTTGCCCCACAGGTGCAACGCAGGCGCCAAGCCGAATCAAGCAGTCGCGGTCGAACACCTGCGCCGCGGCTTCGGGATGCACCGTCGACAGCACGCCCAGCTGGGGCATCATGAAAATCGAGTCCACCGCCAGCATCGTGACGCCTTCAGGCTGGTAGGCGTCCATCATCATCAGGGCAGACTGGGCGCGTTTGGGCGCGTGGCTCAGCACGCCACCGCTGCCGACAATCATGTTCAGCTTCATCATGTTCACAAGCGTTCTGCCCGTCTCGGTCTGCTCCAGTGCCTCGCCAATTGTGCGTTGCTGCTGCACACCTTTCAAGCCACGGGCGAGCTGCTTGTGGTGGATGAACGCCAGGCGCAACGCCTCCCGCGCCACCGCCTGCTCCAGCAGCAGGTCTTCGTAGGTCTGCGGAATCGTCGTGGGGCGAATCATCTTGTTGCGCAGGCGGTTGCGCACTTCGTACTCCTCGATATCGAACGGGAGCCAGCGGTAGATGTTGGGAATGCCCGCTTCCAGCATCACATTACAAATCGAGTAGCTCATCCCCAGATTCGCGCTCACGGTACGGGTGTAGTTGCCGTCGAACACCGAGAACACATCGGTCGTCGCGCCGCCGATATCCACGCCCAGAATATTAATCCCGCGCTGCTCGGCGATGGTCACCATAATCTTGCCGACGGCGTTGGGGGTGGACATGATGTCGGCGGAGGTCCAGGTCATCAGTTTGGAATAGCCGGGCGCCTGCTGCATCACATGCTCTAAGAAGAGTTCGTGAATCGCCTCGCGTGCAGGACCGAGGTTTTCGCGGTCTAAGTCGGGGCGCAGGTTATCCACGATGCGCAGATCGAAGCGTTCACCGAGAAGGTGCTGGATCTCTTCGCGGGCGTCTTTGTTGCCAGCGAAAATCACGGGCAGGTTCATCGTGCCGAAGCGGGGGCGTGGGTCGGCGGCGATGAGTAGCTCGCCCAGCTCCACCAAGTGCGTTATCGTGCCGCCGTCCGTGCCGCCCGACAGCAGCACGATGTCAGGACGCAGTTCGCGCAGGCGTTGGATTTTCTGATAATCTTTGCGCCCATCGTCGATAGCGATGACGTCCATGATAATCGCGCCGGCGCCGAGGGCGGCGCGTTGTGCGCTCTCGGCGGACATCTGACGCACCACGCCCATCACCATCATCTGCAACCCACCGCCCGCACTGGAGGTCGATAAATACAAATCTACGCCATGCTTTTCGTCGAGTTGGGGCGTGAGAATCTTGCCATCCTGAATCAGTTTGCGCCCGGTGAGGTCTTCCAGTTCGCGCGTGGCGTTCAGCACGCCAATCGTCACATCGTCGAAGGGGGCTTCGACGGTGGTCGGGGCTTCGCCGCGATTGACAAGTCGGTACTCCTCGCCGCGCTTCTCAATCAGTATCGCTTTCGTGGTCGTGCTGCCGCAGTCCGTCGCCAATATCGAGCGCACTTCCGCCATAGGCTCTCTCTCCTGCCCTGCGATGGGCGCAGGATAGTATACCTGCTGGAGCGGGCGTGCTATAATCCCCCGCGCGCCTTCACCTGCAGGTAGTAGTTCACCAGGTTCGCCACGAGCGTATCGGGTTCGGCGTCGATGCAGTGGATGCCCATGCGCTCCAGGGTGCGCATCGCGGCGAGCCGGTCGTCCAGTGTCTGGAGGGCGACGGCGCGGCGGTAGAGTTCAGAGGGCGTGCTGGGCGTCTGCTGGCTCCATGCGTGCAAGCGCGGGTCCGAGACAGTAATCGCCACACACAGATGCTGCCGCGCCAGCGTGCCCAGCGCGTGTAGCGCCATCCGCGAGGCATCGGGGTCAATCAAATCGGTGAACAGCGCAATCAGCGAGCGTTTGCGCCAGCGTTTGGCTAAGTAGGTCGCGGCGTAGAGGTAGTCCGATTCGACGAGGCGGGGCTGCGCATCGTGCAGGGCGTCCACCAGTTTGCCCACCTGCGCCCTGCCGCGCTGCGGGGGACTGAACAGGTCAATCTCGTCGGCGAAGACGAGCGCGCCCACCTTGTCGTCCATCTGCGCCGCGACATAAGCAAGCATCAGCGCGGTGTTCAGCACGGCGTCGAACTTGCGTTTGCCCTCCACTTCCGCGAGCATGTTGCGCCCCGCGTCCAGCATCAGGATTACATTCTGGCTGCGTTCGGTTTGATAGTCGCGCACGATGGGCTTGCCGCGTCGGGCGGTGGCTTTCCAGTCGATTCGGCGGAACTCGTCGTCGGGGGTATATTCACGCAGCGATTCGAACTCGGTTCCCTGCCCACGCAGGCGTAGCTGCCGAAAGCCCATCTGTTGCAGGCGTCCGCGATGGCGCAGCAGGTCGTACTCGCGCATCTGGAGCAGGTTAGGATACACAGGCGCAGTTTCGCGGGCGGGCAGGCGATAGTCGCGCGCGGTCAGACCGAACCGCCCCTCCACGCGCAGGAACACATCCTCAAAACGCGCCTCGCCCCGATAGCGCGGGGTGAGGTGATAGGCGACTTGGGCAGGCTGGTTGGGCTGCAGCATGAGGATGAACTCGCGCTGGTCGTAGTCGCACAAGGGGGGCGGCTCATCACGCAAACGAGCGCGACGCGGCGTGGTGAGCGTATGCTCTAAATGCAGCTCAATCCGATTCGCCGCGCCAAGCGACAGCACGCGCTCACGCCGTCTCTGCACGCGAAACGCCGCCGCTCGGGGCAAAGTGAGCGCGTCGACCGTAATCGTCAGAATCGCGAGCAGGTCGATAAGGAGCGTCAGTCCCAACAAAGCAGGGCGGGCTGCCCCAATCAGGGCGACCAGCCCGCCCACGCCCAGCAGAATCCACGCTCGATAGGTGAGAATCACAGAGAGGCACTACCGCGACGGCGTGTAGCACTTGCCCAGATTGTCCTCGTCGACGAGACCTTGCACCTGGAACACGCACGGGCGCGGCGCGCTCTGCCCGCAACGCCGCAGATAGGGACCCTCGCCCAAGCACCACGGCTGCGCATTACGGAGCGAGTTAAGCGTGTTGCCGGTCAGGTAGCTGTAGTTGCAGGCGGGGCGATCACGACGCACCTTCAGCACTTTCGAGTGTCCGTCGGCGTAGTTCGCCATCACGGTCTCCGTATGGCGCGCCTGAATCGGCACCTCCAGCGTGTCCATCCCAAGCACGCTGCCACAATTGCCGTTGAACAGAATCATCAAGTGCCCGTCGAACATCATAATCGTTTCCGCCGGGAACTTCATCTCTGCCATGCTCACCGGGTTGCGCTTAGCGGGATTCGTGTTCCAGTCGGTGTTCAAAATATGCTGTCCCGGGATGGCGACGTCGAAGTTGAACATGTAACTCAGTCTCCCAATCTGCGCGCACTCACCGCCGGGTGTCTGGAGCGTACTGGAGAGCGCCAGGATGCCGCCGTGTAGGTCCATCGGCTGTCCATCCGATGGGCAGAGCAAAATATCCTTGTTCTTGGCGTAAGGATAAGTTGCCGTAATCATGGTGAACTGGCAGCGTTGCCCTGCGCTGTTGAACGCTGTGTCGTAGATGGCGAAGGGGAACCTGTCGTCGTGGTCAGAGACATACATCTGAATGGCGAGCGCCCAGTTTTTGCCGTTGCTCAAGCACTGGGTCTTGCGCGCGGCTTCGCGCGCTTGCGCAAACACGGGGAACAGTATCGCCGCAAGAATCGCAATAATGGCGATAACGACCAACAGCTCTATCAAAGTAAAGCCTCTTCGCATAAGCGTTCCTCCTCGATAGGTGTATAGACTCCCGCTGCCCGCAGTGGGTTTCTGAATCTCGCAGTAAAGAAACGGCGCATGCACTGCCGTCTCGGTTTGGCAGAACGCGCTCCCTGTCTCTCCGCGAGATGTCCCCGGGCGGTGATTGTATTATACATCACTTTGCCTGTTCCTGCTACTTTTGCTACAAATTGGCGCGTCATTTAACTGGATGGTCAGTCATACGCGAACTCCTCCTCGGCGCGATAGCTGCCCGTGAGTTGCTTGACTATCTGGCGCAGCAGGTCGTTCAGCAGCGAACTCGCGCCGAAGCGGAACCGGTCGGGCGTGAGCCACTCCTCGCCGAGCGTTTCGTGCAGCAGCACCAGGTAGCGTATTGCGTCTTTCGCCGTGCGGATGCCCCCCGCAGGCTTCATGCCGACGGCGCGTCCCGTGGCGTCATAGAAGTCGCGAATTGCTTCCAGCATCACCAGCGTCGCAGGGAGCGTCGCGGCGGGCTGAATCTTGCCCGTGCTGGTCTTGATGAAGTCCGCGCCCGCCATCAGCGCGATGTGGGACGCCTTGCGAATCGCGTCGTAGTCGCCCAGCTCGCCGGTTTCCAGAATCACTTTGAGATGGACGCGCTCGCCACAGGCGTCTTTCACCTTCGCAATCTCGTCGAACACGCGCCGATAGTCGCCCTGCAGAAACGCGCCGCGATTGATGACCATATCGATTTCATCCGCGCCCTCGCGCACCGCCCATCTCACATCGGCGAGGCGCAGATGAAACGGGTATTGCCCTGAGGGGAACGCGGTGCCGACCGCAGCCACTTTGACGCTTGTGCCCTGCAGCGCCTCTTTCGCAACGGCGATGAAGGTGGGGTACACGCACACGGCGGCGACGGGCGGCGCAGCCACCGCTTCAGCGTCGGGCATTCCCTCGCGCGGCGTGTAGGGGTTGCGCGCGCGACTGCACAAACGGCGCACCTTCTCCACCGTGTCCGCCCCCTCCAGCGTCGTCAGGTCGCACATGCTCACCGCAAGGCGCAACGCCTGAAGCTTGCTGCGCGTCTTGATGCTCCGCTTGCTGAGCCAGTCGCAACGCTGCTGCAGTTCATAGGCATTCACGGGCGGAACCGTGCGCCACAACCGACCTGCTTGGGGTATCCGACGGCGCACCGCCGAACGATCCGCAAGGTCAACCCCCAGCAGCTCCCCGAAGGGAATGGGCGGCGTCGGTGCCGCGCGCTTCACAGGCGTCAACACAGGCATGGAACTATTATACGAGAACTGCCGCCGGATTCCTGCTTTTCGTCAGGTATGCTTCGAGCGAGATACAAATGGTCAAAAACGGCATCGATCGGCTGGACGAGCATCTGAGCGAGCTGAAGCGACTGCGCGTCGGCGTGATTACGAACCACACGGGGTTGACCGCCGAACGCGAGCCTTTGCTCGACAAACTCCAGCGTCTGGGAATCACGATAGGCGCGCTGTTCAGCCCCGAGCACGGCATTCGCGGGCAACTGGACGAGAATGTGCCCGACGGCGTCGACGAGCGCACGGGATTGCCTATCTACAGTCTCTATGGCGAGCGCAGGAAGCCCACCCCCCAGCAACTCACCAACTTGGACGCGCTGATTTTCGATATTCAGGACATCGGCGCGCGCTACTACACCTACATCTCTACGATGGGGCTGGCGATGGAAGCCGCCGCCGAGCGCAAGATCCCCTTCTATGTGCTGGATCGGGTGAACCCCATCGGCGGCGCAGTAGAAGGTCCCCTTGCCGACCC
>JAOAES010000086.1 GCA_026416655.1 Fimbriimonadales bacterium | reverse complement strand
TTACTCGCCACCCAGATGAGTTCGGTTGCAGGGGCAAGGCGGTTCGGGCGGAGCTGAGGCGTCGCGTTCGGCTTGTACCAGACGACATCGTTGATAATCCACAGCCCCAGCTCCTTGAGCGCCATGCCGATGGAGGGGTGGTTATGCAGCGTGCCCGAAATCCACAGCGTGCCGTCGTCCGCCAGCACCCGCACGCATTCACGAATCCATGCGAGGTTGAATGCATGAAGGTCTTCGATCTGATCCCACGCGCCCTTGTTGCACTCAACGGGCTTTCCCCCACGGCAAGTGAGAAACCCCTGCCCCGACAGGTTATAGGGCGGGTCGGCGAAAATCAGGTTCACGCTACCCGCTTCTAAGGTGGGCAGGTACTCAAGCGCGTCGGCGTTAATCAGCTGAATGGGCATTTACAACCGAATCATACCCCACCCTATCAGGTAAAATGGGGTACTTGCTGCATAGATAGCGAGGACAGCCACACGCTTTGTAGACGCTTGGACAGGACGGTTCAAGCCACTGCTTTGCTTGGGCGTCCTACCCAAGCCACAAAAAAACGATGCTCAAACACGCGGCACACGGGTTTGTATGGCTGAACTTGCTGGTGGCGTTAGCCACCGTGATTGGGAGCGGGCTGCTGTTTAGCGGCGTGCAGAACTTGCCACCACTGGACTACAATCGCCTCTCCACGCAGCTGGGAATCGCCTGCGTGCTGTTCGGGATTGGGGCGTCGCTGTTCCATATGGCGCATACGCAGGGCTGGCGAGCGACATTCTGGCTGCTGGGGCTTTGCACGGTGCTGGCAGGCAGCGCGGAACTCATCGGCACCCTGACGGGATTCCCGTTCGGACCCTACGAATACACCGACCGCCTCGGTCCGAAGTTTTTGGGGCATGTGCCGTATGTGATTCCGCCGTCGTGGTTTATGATGCTCTATCCCGCGTTGCACCTGAGTTTCATGCTGGGCGTGCCGCGCAGGGCGATCCCGATCATCGCGTCGGCACTCCTGACATGGTGGGATGTGGCGATGGATGCGGCGGTCTCCACCTCGCGTGTGAATCCGGGCGCGGCGGCGTTCGTCTACTGGTTCTGGGATGTGGACGGCGCGTTCTACGGAATGCCGTTGCAGAACTGGCTAGGCTGGTTCGGCACGGGGCTGCTGCTGAGCTGGATCTATCTCAAGATTGTTCCGGCGTGGCGCGAGTCGCGCTCGCTGACACCGCTGGCGATCTGGTTGATTCAGGGCGGTGTCATGGCGGGGCTGGCGTTGTGGATTCAGCGACCTGTGGCGACCTTTCTGTGGTTGGCGGGGGCTGTAGCCGTGAGCGTACTTGCCTATCGTGCTGCGGCACAAGCGCGCCCTGCCCCTACACAGAGCGCATAGGGTTAACAAACCTATCGCCCTGTATGTCCAAACCCGCCGTCGCCGCGCGCGGTTGGCGGCAGCTCGTTTACCTGCTCCCACTCCACGCGCATCACAGGGGCGATGACCAGCTGTGCAATGCGCTCGCCGCGCCGAATGGTGAACGGTTCCTGCCCCCAATTAATCAAAATGACGCATACCTCGCCGCGATAGTCGCTGTCGATGGTGCCGGGCGCGTTCACCATGCCGATTCCGTGGCGGATTGCCAGTCCACTGCGGGGGCGCACCTGCGCCTCGTAGCCGGGCGGGAGCGCGATGCGAATGCCGGTCGGGACGAGCGCACGTTCACCCGGCTGGAGCGTGAGAGGCTCTTTCACAGCGGCATATAAGTCAACCCCCGCCGAGCCGTCGGTCTGATAGCTCGGCAGGGGCAGATCGGTCGCGTCAGGTTCCTGCGTAATCAGCACGCGCAGGAGGCTCATTTTTCAACCTGCTCTTTACCCTCTTTGACGGCAGGGGGCACTTTGGGCAGGCGCACATAGAAGGTTGAGCCGACGCCAACCTCACTCTCCACCCAGATTTGCCCGCCGTGGATCGCCTCCACGAGGTGCTTCACCAGGTACAGCCCCAAGCCCGTGCCGTACTGCTTGCGCGTGTCGGTGTTGTCCACGCGATGGAACTTCTCGAACACCTTCGTCAGGTGCTCTTTCGGAATGCCCATGCCCTGGTCGGAGACATAGAAGATGATATGGTCGGCGTCTTCCTCCCAGGCTTTGACGCGAATCTCGCCGCCGTTAGGCGAGTACTTGATCGCGTTGCTGAGCAGGTTGGTCAGGATCTGATCTACCTTGTCCTCGTCGGCGATAATCTTGGGCAGGTCTTCCGGCACATCGTGGACAATCGTGTGCTTGGTGGTCGCCTGGCGCTGAATCATCACCACCTTCTTGGACAAGGTGTAGAAGTCCACCTGTTTGTAGACGGGTTTGAGCGACTCGCCCGCCTCGATACGCGCGATGTTCAGCAGGTCGTTAATTAGGCGGGTAAGGCGGTCGGTCTCCTGATCGATAATCGAGTAGAACTCGCGGCGGTCTTCGGGGGTGAAGGCGTCTTCGGAGTCCATCAGCAGGGTGGAGACGAAGCCCTTAATCGCCGTGAGCGGGGTGCGCAGCTCGTGCGAGACGGTCGCCACGAACGCCGACTTCATGCGCTCGAGGTTGCGGATGTCGGTGATGTCGTTGAAAATCATCACCGTGCCCATCGGCTTCTGGTCTTCACCACGCACGATGGCGTTTTGCACCTGATAGATATGTTCCTTGCCGTCGATCTGTACGGTGATTTCGACCAGTTCGCCCTCTTTTTCCTCCTCGAGGGCAGCGCGGATCATGTTGCGGATGACATCGTTGTTGATGATGTCGGTATAGTTTTTGCCCAGCACATCGGGTCCCAGTCCGAACACGCGCCGTGCGGCGGCGTTCATCTGATTGATGCGCCCGTTATGATGCACCAGGATAAGCCCCGCGCGCAAGCTCTCGATGGTGTGGACAAGTTCCTCTTTCTCTTCGAGGATTGCCTGATAGAGGCGCATACCCGCGATGACAGCGGCGGCGTTGCGCGCCATGCGCTCCAGCAGGCGCACATCCTCGTCGATGAAGTGCCCGCCGCGCTGTTTATTGAAGGCGTGTAGCACGCCAATCGTCTGGCGGTCGATGACGCGGTTCTCCTCGTCGCGCTTTTCTAAGATGAGGGGCACGCACACGAGATTGCGGATGTGGAGCATCGCAACATGCTCTTTGCTGGTGCGCGGGTCGGTGATGGCGTCGTGGACGATTATCGGCTTGCCCTCGCGGAACACCTCACCGGAGACGCCTTGCGTAGCGCGCACGCGCAGCAGGCGGATTTCATCGTCGGTCAGCCCGTAGGCGGGCGGGTAGGCGCGCAGCTCACCTTCCTCGGGGTCGTGCAGCATGAAGACCACCTTCTCCGCCTGCAAAATCGCGCCGATTTGCTTTACGAGGCGTTTAAGCGTCGCCTCATAGTTGGCAGGGCTGGCGACATCGGCGGCGACGACCTCGGGCGTCTTCGACGCGGCGGCGCCGTTGCGCGGTTGGCTCTCCAGCTCCTGTATGCGCTGGATGGCGCGCTCGTACTCCGTTTTTACCTGGTTATACTGCTTCAGCAGCTCACGATAGGCTTGCTCCCAGTTCATAGTTCGCTCCTCGCTAAGAGTGTGAATGATAGCCCGTGCTATATGGCAAATTATAGCACATCGAAGGTTCCCGCGTTATCGAACCATCCGCTCAGGATTTAGACGGGGTTTGAGGACGGCTGATCAGGGCACACAGAGTAGGCTCCAATCGGGCGCAGGCTACCACAATTTTTTCCGCCCCTTTCTCCCACCTCACACTCCCCTGCCCCTTCTCCATAAGCGGAGAGGAGGCAGGGGGCGAGAGCAGAAGCCGTGGACATTCGCAAAACCGCCCTGCTTGTGCCCCCCGCTGAGGCAACGCGATGTGCCCTTATCAAGAGAGGGGCACCGGGTGAGGGCGCGTGTAATGCAGACTCGACCCCAACCCCCCAATTTCCCCCGAATCTCCCCGAATTTCCCACACCTCCCCTTGACATCCGCGCAAAAATGTGCTATAATATAGGCGGTTGCAGTGAGAGCCTCTCGCTGCGCCGATAGCGAAACGAATTACAGACACTGTTTCTTGATGCAGTGTGGTCACTGCAAT
>JAOAES010000073.1 GCA_026416655.1 Fimbriimonadales bacterium | reverse complement strand
CAAGACCTGCGCACCGCTCTTCAGGAAATTGGGCTACAGGTCGAGTTCGACGGGCGCGAGGCGCGCATCGTGCAGGCGCAAGCGCGCTCGTCTGAAGGGGGAACCATCCGCGCTGAGGGGAGCGTTGACCTCTCAGGGGAGCGTCCCCAGCTGAACCTGCGCCTGCTTGCCGAGTCTTTTACCGCGTATGAGCCGAAGTTGCCCGTACTGGAAGGCAGCGCGAAGGCAACGGCTTCAGGCGCGATTCAGGCGACCGGTTCGCTTGCCGAGCCAGAGGTCAAGGGCGCACTGCGCGTGCAACGCGGTTTCCTCTACCTCCCGCCTGAGTTCACTCCGCGCGAGGGGGGCGAGCCGTTCCCGATTAACCCCCGCTTCGATATCCGCGTCGATGTCGCCGACGACTTCACCCTGCGCAACCCGAACCTGGATACGCGCATGGAGGGCAATCTGCAGGTAGGCGGCTCGCTCCAGTCGCCCGCGCTCACAGGCGAGTTCAACCTGCGCGGCGGCGCGCTGAGCCTGCCCACGGCGCGCTTGCGCATCGAACCCGACAGCGTCGCACGCCTCGTCTATCCCTTTACCGCGCCCACAGGCGAGACCATCGCGCGTGTCGAACTGAATGTGCGCGCCAGCACAAGCGTCGTCGCGACCGACTTCACGGGCGACCCCGTGCGCTATCGCGTGGAAGTCGATGTGAACGGACCGCTGGACGACCCCGAACGGCTTCAGATGACCGCGCGTTCCGACCCGCCGGGACTATCGGAACAGCGCATCCTGAGCCTGCTCGGACGCGGGCAAGCGCTGGCTGCCATCGCGCGCGGCGCAGACCCAGCTCAGGTGTTCCGCGAACAGATTGGCGACATCCTGACCGCGCAGGTGCTGCCGGGTCTCTTTGCGCCGCTGGAGACCGGCATCGCCGAAGCCTTCGATTTAGAGCAGTTCTCGCTGGACTACACGGGACTGCGACCCGCGAGCCTCTATCTGGTGAAGAACCTGTTCGACGGCGTTGGAATCGCCTATCGGCGCGGCATCGGCGTCGGGAACAACGAGTATCAGGTGCGCCTGTTCTATCGCCTGCCCTTCCGCAACCGCCTGCTTCAGCGGCTGCGCGTAGGCTTTGGTTTCGACCAAACGCAGAACCGCTTTGTGTTTATTGAGGGCAGCGTGCTGTTTCGTTAGACTGCGTCTGCGTTACCTCCTGGAGATCGGATTGAGATATGGCAGGATTGGGTACAGAGGAATAGAAATTCGCGCTGGAGGCGAAAATGTTTTGCCGGAGCTGCCGCTGGGGCTTGGTCGCTGTCGCCGTGTTGCTGGTTGTGGTCGCTTTCTGGGGAGCTGTCCGCGATCAGCTGCGCAGGACGGTCGTGTTGCCCAACGGCACGCGTATCACCTACTTGGGGGCGACTTACGGGCGCGTTCACACGATGCCCGAATGGCGGTTCCGATGGGGCTGGCCGCCTCTGCAGCGCGTGGAGCATCGGCTCAACACGAAAACCGACGCGCTGCGCCTGTGGTTGCGCTCGGAAGGCAGATTCGGGACGGGAGAGAACGCCGCCCGCACCGCTGACAACCGGTTGTGCCAGTCGCAACCCGACATCGTGCAGATCCGCAAGCTTGCCAAAGGAAACTTCAGTGTCATCACTGCGACCGAGTATGAAGGGCTTCCTGCTGACGGGCGAATTGTACATCTGGAATTCTATTCCAGTGCGCATCCCCGCGCGAGCGCTCTATCGGATTTGCCCGTCGCGCGACTCGAAGTGCCTCTCCCCAAAGCGCCTATTACGGAGCGAATTAAGCAACCTGAGCCGTTGCCTGCCGTCCGCAGAAGCGAGCGGCTGACGGTGCGCCTGAAGGGCTTTCACTGGGTGATTCACCAGTGGCGTCCGAAGGCGGGATGGATGCTCCCCTACGGCAATGAAGAAGCGATTTACGCCAGCCCCGATTGGGAAGTGCAGCCGCATTCGGGCAATCTGGGGGCGTGGAAGATTGCACGGATCCAGTTCGCGCCCGTGGGAGCAGGGCGTCCAACGCGAACCATCAATAGTCCGTTCGATGAAACCGTGTACGACACCTATACTGAGGTGCAAGGGAACTGGGACGCGCCTGTGTACGCCTTTTTCGTGGAGTTTGCGCACAAGCCCTCTGGCAGGCGCGAGGCGTTCGAGTTCTATGTTCCCCCGCCGCCTGTCGCGATGTTACGCCAGCGTATCGCGTTGGAAAAGCAAGCGCAGACGGCGATAGCTTCAGGAGACTATGCCCGCGCGATACGGGTATGGGATCGTGCGCCTGCGGAGTTCGCGCACCAGGCGCACTACTGGCGCGGTTATGCCTTCGCGATGCAGGGCGACTATCAACGCGCCATCGAGGAGTTCAAGCAGGCGCACACCTTTGCAAAAGCGCGAGAGAGCTTCTACTCCCTTTACGACAGAGAGTACGATGCGCGGATAGCGCACGTTCTCTGTCTATTGCTCGATGGGCAACGTTCAGACGCTGCAGCGCTCGCCCGAGAGTATGTGCAGCGGGTCTATCGGCGTCGTGAGTACTTATGGTCGATTGATGAAGACGCCAACACGCTTAGCAAACTGCTTCCCGCGGTAGCGCCGACGCCTGCACAGGTTGAGGAGCGCACCCGCACATGGAAACAGGAGGCGCAACAGCGACAGAACTTTTACATCATCGAAGGGCTACATCGTATCCGAGCCGCGCAGGCAGTTCAACGGCGCGACTATCGCGATGCGTTGCGCGAATTCCAAGCGGGGCGCAAACGCTATCAGTCGCCTATCTACGACTCGCTCTGGCTGGCGTGGCTCCACCGCAAAGTGGGGCAACCCGCTGCATCACGCAAGTTTCTGGACGCGGCGCGGCGCGAACTCAGAACCTTTCCCGAGCAGGGGCATCCCAACCAGCTGGACGGCATCATGCTGGGGCGCGCGCTGTTCGGCGAGGGCTGGGACTCGTAGCGTCGACGTCCCACCGAAGACATCACGCCGATTGGTATAATTTGGTCATGACTTTAACTCTCCGAGCGCGATTCGACGGCAAAGTGCTGGTTCCGGAGCAACCTGTGTCGCTGCCTGTAGGTGAGGTACTCGAAATCGAGGTGCATCTGGGTGGGAAAGAGCTGTCGCCCCCAGAAGACGCCTACGCTCCGCTTTATCAGCTGATTGGTCTGGTGGAGCGCGGGCCGGAAGACGCATCCATTCATCACGACTTTCGCCCTGACGAGCCGCTATGAGGCGCGTTTTTGTGGATTCGGGAGGGTGGCTCTCGGTCGTCATCAAGACGGATCGGTATCATACCGCTGGCGTCGCTTACTATGAATCGCTTTTAGCCCAACGCGCTCATCTTATCACTTCCGACTATGTGCTGGACGAGACGATTACGCGCCTTCGATATGATGTTGGACATGACGCTGCAAAGCGGTTTCTGGAACTGACTCAAAAAGCTGCAGAAGCAGGTGTTCTGGAGATTGTGTTCGTAGACGAAACTGTCTGGAATGTGGCTGTACCCCTGTTTCTCCAGTATGCAGATGTTCGACTGTCGTTTACCGACTGTACCTCTTTTGTGCTGATACAGCAGTTGGGGGTTCAGGAAGTATTCGGATATGACGCCCATTTTGGGATCGTTGGAGCAAGCTTGCACCCCTCTGTATAAAAGACAACTTCTACTCCAACCCCCGATGCGCCCGCTCGATCGCCGTGAGCGCGGCGCGGGCTTTGTTGAGGCACTCTTCGTATTCCCGTTCGGGCAGCGAGTCCGCCACTATCCCTGCGCCTGCTTGCACATGTGCCACGCCGTCTTTCACTAAAATCGTGCGAATTGTGATGCAGGCGTCCATCTCGTTTGTGTAGCTGAAGTAGCCGACTGCGCCTGCGTAGGGTCCGCGTTGCGTCGGCTCCAGCTCGTCGATAATCTCCATCGCGCGTACCTTTGGCGCGCCCGACACCGTGCCTGCAGGGAAGCACGCTTTCAGCACATCGAAGGCGTCGGCGTCGGGACGCAGCTGCCCCTGCACCTCCGACACGATGTGCATCACATGGGAGTAGCGCTCGATGACCATCAACTCGGTCGTGCGCACGGTTCCGTACACGCTCACGCGCCCGATGTCGTTGCGTCCCAAGTCCACCAGCATGATATGCTCGGCGCGCTCTTTGGGGTCGGCGAGCAGTTCTTCCGCGAGGCGGGCGTCTTCGTCGGGGGTTTTACCGCGCGGGCGCGTGCCCGCTATCGGGCGCGTGATTGCCCTGCCGTCTTCCACCGTCGCCAGCACTTCGGGCGATGCGCCTATCAGCGTCGTGTCATCGAACTGCAGGTAGAACATATACGGCGACGGGTTAATCGTGCGCAGAGCGCGATAGAGATAGAACGGCGGCGCGGTAATCGGCTGGCTGAAGCGCTGCGACAGCACGACCTGAATGCAGTCGCCCGCGTGGATGTAGTCGACGGTCTTGCGCACGGCGGCTTCGAACGCCTCGCGCGCGATGTTGGGCTGCGGACTGAGCTGGAACTGCGGATCTTCGTAGCGTGGGGGCGGCGGCAACGGCGTGCGCAGGCGGCGTAGGGTCTCTTCAATGCGCGCCAACGCCTGCTGATAGCTCGCCTCGGGATTCGCGCTTGGCTCGGGGTTCACTAAAACCGTGATTGTGTGCAGTGCGTGGTCGAAGATCAGCAACACCTCAGGCGCAATCAGGCAGCAGTCGTCGGTGTGTAGGTCGTCCCGTGGGGCGTTGGGCAGGCGTTCGAAAAAGCGCACGAGGTCATAGCTCAGAAAGCCGACCAGCCCCCCTGTGAAGCGAGGCAGGCTCGGCGACGCCTGATACGGGTAGCGGCGCAGCAACGCGCGAGCGATGTCCAGCGGGGTCTGGTGGGGCGGGATTTCGAACGCACGCCAGCCTGATGCGTGTTCCCACACGCGCGCGGCGTTACCTTTTGTGCGCAGAATTACGGTGGGCGCGAAGCCGATATAGGAGTAGCGGGCAATCTGCTCGCCGCCCGTCACGCTCTCCAGCAGAAAAGCGTAAGGCTCCTGCGCTGCGACCTTGTAAAACGCGGAGACGGGGGTCTCCCAATCGGCGAGCGCGACGCGATACACAGGGGTCATCCTGCCCTGCTGCGCGATGCTGGCATACTCAGGAAAGTCGGGGGTAGTCATCTACGACGCCTTGCGATACGCCCGTAAG
>JAOAES010000060.1 GCA_026416655.1 Fimbriimonadales bacterium | reverse complement strand
GGGCGTCCAGCGGAAGGCGAAGATTTTTCCGTCTTCTGTCTCGGCAGACCCCGCCACGACCGAGCCGTCGGAGGAGACCACCGCCGCCGCGCTCCATCGTCCCCCCAGCGTGCCTAAGTTCTGCATCCCGCCCGTCAGCGTCCAGCGGAACGCACGCCCCTCGCCTGATCTGAGCGTCGATTCTCCCACAACTGCCATCCCGTTCGCAGAGATTGCGGCGACCTCGCTCCAGGGACCGCCGAGCGTCCCCAGCCAGTGCAGTTCCTGTCCCCATAGAGCGGGCGTCAGCCCAACAATGCACAAAACTCCTCCCACTGTTCGCGCCCAAGTACGCATCGCATGGAGTTATTCCACAAAACGCGCTCCTGCAAAAAAGCGGCTTGCCTGCCGATAATTCGCCCTGATGTTGCGCGGGAGGCGAACAGAGTGAGCGAAATTCTCTCTCAGGCGGAAATCGAGGCGTTGCTGGCGACGCTCTCAGCGGAGGATAGCTCCGGCGGCGACTTCGGTTCGCCTGTCGGTGCGCATGGGAGTGCGCCCACCACGCGGAAACCCATCTCCTATGAGGTCTACGATTTCCGTCGTCCCGATAAGTTCTCCCGCGACCAGCTGCGCACGCTGCAGATGGTGTTCGAAACCTTCGCCCGACTTTGCTCCACCAACCTTGCCACCTACCTGCGCGTGCCGATACACATCGAGCTGATTTCGTTGGAGCAGATTCCCTACGAGGATTATCTGCGCTCGCTCAAGCAGTCGGCGTTTATCGTGTTTAGCGCGCCGCCGCTCTCCGGCGAGGCGGTGCTGGAGATGGAGTACGCGCTGGTGTTCACGATGCTGGATCGTCTGCTGGGCGGCGTGGGTAAGCCCATCGAGCGCGCCGCGTTCACCGAGATTGAGAAACCCCTCGTGCTGGCGCTGGGCGAGCGGATGCTGATGGCGTTCCGCAGCGCGTGGGAAAGTATTCTGCAGGTAGACCCCAAAATTGAGACGCTGGAGACCAGCGCGCAGTTTGTGCAAATCGCCCCGCCCAGCGACATCGTGATTACAGTGTTGATGGAGGCGCGGCTGGGCGACCGACGCGACGCAATGAGCCTGTGCGTGCCCCATATGGTCATCAAACCGATCACGCCGCGCCTGAGCTCGCAGAACTGGGTCTCCAGCGCGGGCAAGCGCACCACGCCCCTGTTGCGCCGCGCCCTAACTCAGCACCTGTACCGCACCACCATCACCTGCAGCGCGCGGCTCGGCAGGATGCGCCTGCGCATGAACGACCTGCTGCAACTCAAGGTGGGCGATACGCTCGTACTGGATACGCCCGTCAATGGCAAAATCGACCTGCTGGTGGAGAATCGCGTGAAGTTTCGAGGCAAACCCGCTGTGCGCAACCGACGGCTGGTGGTCTCGATAACCGATGTCGTTTCGGAGGGATAGACCGTGAGCGAAGTGTCGGCGGAACTCTTGACGCAGTTTGTGGTGAAGCAGGCGCAGGTGTGGCAAACGGTCGCCATGCACCTGTCGGAACAGAACAATACGCTGGTGGAAATCCCCACGCCCACCAGCAGCGCAACGCCGATTGGCGATTTAACAGGGCTGACGGCGGACACAGTGCTGCACATTCAAGCGCAGTTCGCTGAGCAAAGCGACGCGCCCTGTCTGTTCATCGTGGGCGAGCAACCCGGCGAGCGCGAAGAGACCCAGCGGGCAATGCTGGAAGCCGTGCTGGGCAGCGCACCAGACTCCATCGACGAAGCCGTTCTACAAGCTGTGCAAGACTTCGGCAGGCATCTGATGCAGGGACTCGCTCTCGCCTTTGGCAACCTGACCAGCAAGCTATTCACGCCTGAGCAAGTGGTTGCGCGCTATGAACCGGTGACCTTCCCGCCCAACTTTCTCACGGTCGATGAAGTCATCGCCACGCGCTTCACAGTGCAGATACCTGACCGCACGCCGTTTACCCTGACATGGCTGCTCACTGAGAATCTGGCGCGAACCCTGCTGGGCATGCCCCCCACCGAAGAAGACCCGCTCGCGTCGCTAATGAATACACCCGAAACGACTGCGCCATCGCCTGCCGCGCCTGCGCCGATGGCGTTCAATCCCTTCGCCGA
>JAOAES010000193.1 GCA_026416655.1 Fimbriimonadales bacterium | reverse complement strand
AACACGCGCTCCCGACACATCTTGGGCAGCTCCATCTCGTTCAGCCCGCCCATCACGCAGCGGTCGAACAGCCGCTTCCCTTCAGCAAGGCTCAGCGTTGTGCTGCGGTCGCTCCAGCACACTATCGCTGCGGGCGCGTCGGCAAGCAGGTCGGCGTACAGTTCGCCGTAGCCGTGCAGGTGCAGCACATTTACCCTACCGTCCGAAACCGACTGCAGGAAAGCCCGATCCAGCGGAGCAAAGACCTCCTCGTACACATGGCGCGGCGCGGCGTCCGAGCCGATTCCATTCACCGCATAGTAGATCCCATCACAGACAGTCAGCACCAGTCGCGCGTAGAGTTGAAGGTTTGCCTGAAGAGTCTCCAGCCCTTGCTGCACGGCGTCGGGCGCGAGCGCGAGATGCTCCAGCAGCTTGCCCTCACAGAGCTTATTGGCGTAGTAGAAGGCGTTGAACACGGTCTCGATGATGGGAACCTCGTCGGGAACCATCTGGCGCAGGCGTTTGAGCATCTCAATCTGCGCGCCGAAGTGTCCCTTGTCCGGCTCCAGCAGCGGCAACCTCGCCCAGTCGTCGGCGGTATGCACGAACGAGAAGCCGGTGGGCGTCTCGTAGGGAATGTCGTGCATCACCTTCAGGATGTCGGGCTGGTAGCGTCGCCAGAACTCGTAGGTAGCGCGGCTCATGCCGTCGATATACTGCTGCAGGAGCGTTTCGCTTGCAGGGGCGCGGTACTCGGCGTGCAACGCCTGCGGGAACCACGCCTCCGTGCGGAAGTGATACCAGAAGCAGTAGGGCAGGCGGTCTACCTCCCCACCGATAATCGCCTGTTCAATTCGCTCACGCGCGGTCATGATGACTCCTCTCCCCGCTCCTGTCGGAGCGCTGCTTCGATTTTCGGTATGAGCGAGGGAAATTCTTCTCTGACAACCTTCCAGACCATTTCGTAATCCACGCCCCAGTACCCATGGGCAACCTTATCACGCATGCGTGCGACATCGCTCCACGGAATGTCGGGGTATTTGTCGCGCACAGATTTTGGGATATTCTTCGCAGCTTCACCGACTATTTCTATCGCACGCACGACGGCATTCTGGGTCTTGCGGTCGCTTAGGAACTCCTCAAGCGACATATCCTGGATGAATTCTTGGGCATCCCGGGCAGAAACCAACATATCCTGAAGGAACAACCTGTAATCGCGCCGCCTCATATCCCTATCCTAACAGACTCCTTGAGAGCAGTTTCTCGAATCTCCGCTCTCAAAGCATCCGTGGTCGTGAGTTCTACAGGTATGCCCAAGATCTTCGAAAGATAAGCCTCCAGATTCACGAACTTGAGCAATCCGGGCTTCTCACTAAATTCTACAATCAGGTCAATATCGCTGGTCTCGGTCGCCTCGCCGCGCGCGTAGGAGCCGAACACGGCGATCGATTTCACGCCGTACCGCTCTCGCAGCACCGCGCGATGGGCGTTTAGAATCGAGCGTATTTCATCTAAGGTTTTCAGGCTGTTCTGACTGCGCATCGTTGACCTCCTGCGAATCCCTCGTGTACTGCGTTAGTATCGTTTTCAGGCGCGTTTCCAGCTCAGGCAGGTCATTCTGCACGATGTTCCAGATAATC
The DNA here is from genome assembly GCA_026416655.1 of Fimbriimonadales bacterium. GTDB lineage: Bacteria > Armatimonadota > Fimbriimonadia > Fimbriimonadales > GBS-DC > GBS-DC. The sequence goes on along the minus strand of JAOAES010000193.1, from coordinate 16,959 downwards.
GCCTCATCAATTGCAAAGTACCCGTGTGCCAGCCTGTTCCGCAGGGCGATAATCTGCGCCCAAGGCACTTCAGGGAACTGTTCCTGAACCTCGTCGGGGATGCGTCGCGCCGCTTCCCCGATAACCTCAAGGTTGCGAAACACAGCGTCCAGCGTCTTGGAGTCCTGTGCGAACTCATCATAACTCAGCCCCTGCACATACTGGTAAATCTTACCGATGCAGTCAAGCATATCATGTACGAACAGTCGCCAGTGCCGCTCAGACATAGATGATGTCTCGTTCTGCCTCGTGTTTGAGGCGCGGGCGTTGATTCAGGGCGTTGGGCGTAAGCAGGTCTACGGGCGTGCCCAGTGCTTGCTCTAAATAGTCCCACAGTTCGAAGAACTTAAGCCCCAACGGTTGTTCGAGTTGTACCACGAGGTCAATGTCGCTGCTCTCGGTCGCCTCGCCACGCGCGTAGGAGCCGAACACGGCGATAGATTTCACGCCGTACCGCTCTCGCAGCACCGCGCGATGGGCGTTTAGAACTGCGCGAATCTCGTCTAAGGTTTTCACCGTCAACTCCGCCGCTATAAGGATACCTTTTCAGCCCTCGCGCTTGCCTGCCTGCACGCCCTCCCAGATAATCTCCATCGGTTCGCCGTCGGGCGTGCAGTTGTAGACGGAGAAGTCCGTGACGCCCGCCTCGCGCAGGAGATCTTCGTCGATCCATGCTTTGCCCGTGCAGGTATGCGGCTCCCGTCGCACGAGTTCGTAGACAGCGTCTGCCATGATATCCGCCTTACGCCACTGTTGGGGCGTGCCCAAGCCCCACGCGATGGTCGCTTGGCTCTCGATGAGCGTGCGGGGCCACAGCGCGTTTACGGCGATATTATGTTCCCGTACCTCCTCTGCCAGCCCCAGCGCGAGCATCGTCATGCCGAACTTGGAGATCATGTAGGCGACTTTGCCGGGCAGCACGCTCAGGTCAATCGGAGGCGACATCGTGATGATGTGTCCCCACCGCTGGTTTATCATGTGGGGGAGTACGAGCTGGGAGGCGATGAACGACGCGCGCAGGTTGACCTGCATCACCAGGTCGAATCGTTTGGGCGGCGTTTCCAGCACGGGGTACCACCAGAGCGCGCCGGCGTTGTTGACCAGAATATCCACGCGCCCGAAGGTCTCCAGCGTTTTGTCTACCATCTGTTGCAAGGCGTTCTCGTCGCGCACATCGACGCGGATGGGCAGCGCGCGTCCGCCCAACGCCTCTACCTCCTCGGCGACGGTGTAAATCGTGCCGGGCAGGCGCGGGTCTGGCTCGGCGGTCTTGGCGGCAATTACGACAGCAACACCCTCTTTGGCTAAGCGGAGGGCAACGGCACGCCCTATCCCGCGACTGGCGCCTGTGACGATGGCAACACGCCCCTTTAAATCGGTGTAGGTTGGCATGATGGAATAGGATACCTCCTCCGTGTGCGACAGTGCAGGTAGCACTTGCTTTCAGGTACACTATATCGACTCTGGAGGCTGGTATGAAGACAGGCAAGCGCGTGAAGACCACTACGAACTCGAAACCGAGCAAGCGGGCATATACCCCGACCCCGCAGGAGGTTGTCGATTTATACAAACAGATGCTCTTTATCCGTCGCTTTGAAGAACACTGCGACAAAGCGTACCGCCAAGACAAAATCGGTGGTTATTTGCACTTGTACATCGGGCAGGAGGCGTTGGCGCTGGGATTTATTCACCACTTGCGCCCCGAAGACCGTGTGCTGGGGCATTATCGCGACCACGCCTATGTGCTGGCGCTGGGCAGCGACCCGAACGCCGTGATGGCAGAACTGTACGGCAAGGTCACGGGGCTATGTCGGGGGAAGGGCGGCTCGATGCACCTCTACGACAAAGCGCACAACTTTCTGGGCGGCTACGGTATCGTGGGCGATGTGCCGGGCATCGGTACGGGCGTCGCCTTCGCACAGAAGTATCTGGAAACGGGCGGCGTTACACTCTGCTTCTTCGGCGATGGCGCTATGAACGCAGGATTGCTCCACGAATCGCTCAACATGGCGGGGCTGTGGAAGCTGCCCGTGATTTACATCGTGGAGAACAATAAATACGCGATGGGCACGCCCGTCGAACTCCACTCGGCGGTTCCCAACCTCGCACAACGCGCCAGCGTGTACGGCTTCCCGACCAAGCAGATAGACGGTATGGACCTATTCAACGTGCTGGACGAGGCGAAGGCAATCATTGACCACGTGCGCGAGAAGCAGGAACCGTTCTTCGTGGAGGCGATTGTGTATCGGTTCGTGGGACACGGCGCCGCGGACATTACCGACCCCGGCTCGTATCGCACTCGCGAAGAGGTAGAAGAGTGGCGCAAACGCGACCCGCTCATCAACCTCCAGAACTATCTGCTGACGCAAGCGCTGGCGACGGAAGCCGATTTGAAGCTCTGGGACGAACAGGCACGGGCGCGTGTAGCGGAAGCCGCGAAATTCGCCGACGAAAGCCCCGACCCCGACCCCAGCGAGCTGTATCAGCACGTGCTGGTGGAGTAGGACGCGCTTAGCCCGGAATCAGCAGACTTTTCGCCGTGTGGCGCTGCTCCATCGCCTGAAAGGCGGCGCGCCAGTCTTCCAGCGGGAACGCGCGTCGCATCGGCGCAAGGCGCAACTTGCCCGCGCCCATCAGCGTCAACACACGCTCCCAGGTCGCCCAGCTGTGGCTAAAGGTTCCCTGCAGCCGGATGTTTTTGCCCACCAGCGGGTCTAAACTGAAGCCGAGCGGCTCCGGTCCCCAGCCGACTTTGGTAATCTGTCCGTCGGGGCGGGTGATGCGCAGGCACGGCTCCAGCACGGCGGACGCGCCCACGGCGTCAATCACTAAGTCCGCGCCCAGCCCGTCGCCTTCGCGCCGAATAACCGCCTCGATATCGTCCATATCCGCGTACAGAATCTGGTCTGCGCCGACGGCTTCGGCGATGCGCAGGCGCTCGCCGTCGGTGCTGAGACCCACCAGGATCGCCTTGCGCGGGCTGAACAGCTTCGCCATCTGCAGGCAGAGCAAGCCAATCGGACCGCTGCCGAACACCACCACCAGATCGCCCGGTTTGGGTTGCGAACACTCGATAACCGCGTGCGCGGCGACGCAGCAGGGTTCCGTCATCGCCGCGTCCTCAAAGCTCAGGCTGTCGGGGACACGATGCAGGACTCGAGCAGGCACGCGCACATAGCGGGTCATCGCGCCGTTCACGCCGTAGCCGAATCCCAGCCGATGGGGGCAAAGGTTATAGCGTCCCGTACGGCAGTAAGCGCAGGTCTCGCAAATCACGGCGGCGGTTTCACAGGCGACGCGCTCACCTACCTGCCAGCCCTGCACGCCCTCACCCAACGCCTCGATCACGCCCGCGAACTCATGCCCCAGCACGACAGGCACATTCACCTTCCACGATTGCGTGCCGTGATACTGGTGTAAATCGGAGCCGCACACGCCCACCGCCCGCACGCGCACCAACACCTCGCCCGCGCGCGGCGTCGGCTCCGCTATCTCGCGCAGCTCCACACTGCACGGCTCCAGCGCGTAATGCACCACCGCTTTCATCTGGAGCGAGAGTATACCTGCTTTCAGGGGTAAGCCCTACTTCTTTAGCCTATCCCGCAGCGCGAGCAGCTTCTTCGCGAAGCGGGGGACGGCTTGCATCGGCGGGTCGGTGTATTCGTACTCGATGGCGACATAGCCCCGATAGCCTACCGCTTTGAGGATACGAAAAATGCGCTCGTAGTCCAGCTCGAAGAACTCGTCCTTCGCGTTGCGCGAGTGGGTCTTGGCGTGGACACTCACGGCATACGGCGCGAGTTTCTCAATCATCTCGTAGTGGTTCTCGCGGGTGTTCGCGCCGTCGAGCAGGATGCCGAAATAGTCGCTTTTGAGGTCGCGCACATAGCGCAGGGTGCGCTCGGCGTCGGCGGTCAAGCCCCAGTGGGTCTCTAACGCCAGCACAACGCCCTGCGATTCCGCGTAGGGCAGCACCTGCTCGATGCACTCGCGCGACCAGTCATAGGCTTGGCGTTCCAGATAGCCCGGCGGGATACCCCTGTCGGCGAAGATACGGAGCATCGGCGCGCCCAACGCGACGGCAACGTCAATCCACTGCTTCACGCTCTCCACTTCGGCTTTGCGGGCATCGGCGTCGGGTTGCGTGAAGTGGTTGCGCGTGGCTGTGCCGGCGATTGCCAGCCCGTAGCGGAAGCACTCGCGCTTGAGGGCGTTTAGCGTGGCGCGATTCGTGTCGGGGAAGTAGTAGCCCGTCAGCTCCACGCCGTCCAGCCCCAGTTCAGCGCAGAGCCGAATGAAGTCCGAGAGGCTCATCTCGCGTTTGGTCAGAGCCTCTCGGAAGGAGTACGCGGCGCAGCTGATGCGCATGCCTCAGTCTCCCTGCGCGCCGAAGTTGAATAGCACAATCAAGAGATCCGCGTCGTCCACAATACCGTCGCCGTTCAGGTCAACGGGGTTCGTAGTATTCGTTCCGAAGTTGAACAGCACTTCCAGCAGGTCGGCGTCGTCGATGATATTATCGCCGTTCACATCGCCGAGCGTAAGGCTGAAGTTGAGCGTGGTTGCGCCCAGCAGGCGGCGCAGTCCTGGAATGTTTCGCGCCAGACAGCGCGGCGCGGTGATACGCAGCCCGTTGTACAAGCCCGGCGTCACGGCGATGGAATAGTTAAAGCTCGCGCTCATGTTGCCCGTGTGCGTCGCTGCAATGTTGCCCGTGTAGGGGTCGTACTGGCGGATGGTGAGCGCAATCTGGTTGGTGTTGCCTGCAAAGCCAGAGATGGACACCGTGCCTTGCAGGGTTGTGGCGACGCGCGGGGTGGAGAGGTACACCTCGTAGCTGGTTCCTGCGCTGTTCGGAATCGCCCACAAGACCTGCTCGGAACTGTTATGCGCGAGGTAAATCGCGTCGGCGTTGCGGTTGCCCACTGCCTCTTGCACGAGGTTCACGCTGGTTCCGTTGGCGCCGCTTGACCAGTTATAGTGGAACAGGTGCGCCTTGCCGCTTGTCGTGCTGTGCTTGCCGAACCAGAGAGCGTTGCCGTTGGAGAACACGGCGACGCCGTAGCCCTCGCGCACGCCGGTCGTGCTGCCGCCGCCGAAGTGCAGCTGGCTCAAGTTGCGTGTAGTGCCCGGTCGGGTGACGAACACATCATAGTTATTCGTATTCGCACCGATGCCGTTCCACAGCACCGCCGCGCCCTCCACATCGATGGGGTAGCTATCGCGCCCTGTGCCCAGAGGCGTCTGGCTCATATTCACCGTGCCGCCGCCTACAGTGGTCGCAAAGGAGTCATAGAGCTGCCCCGTCGTCGCGGAACGCCCAGCCCAGGTAACGTTGTTCCCACTCACATCATAGGCGACTGCGTCACGTGCGTTTGCAATGTTGTTCCCGCCAATCGCGGACAGGCTGATGTTGATATTGTTGAAAAACACATCGTTGTAGTCGCCGTTCGCCGACCCCGAGCCGTACCACACGGCATCGTTGTTGCTGTTGAGCGCGACGGCGACGGCGAAGCGGTTGTTCCCCAGCGGCGTTTGCGAGAGGTTCGAGGTCGTGGAACTGTTCAAATCTGTTCGGAACACATCGCGGTTCACGCTCAGATTCCCGCCTGCGCCGTCCCAGAGCAGTCGGTCGTTCGGGTTCAGCGCGGCGGGAATAGCGTCCCGATTCGCGCCCAAAACCGTCGCGGTCAGGTTCGTTGAACCGCGAAAGATGTCAATCTGGTTGCCGTTGCCAGAGCCAGAACCGTACCAGACGGGCTGCCCCGCAGAGGTGAACTTGAAGCCAAAAGCGATTCGCCCCGTTCCCAAGACGGAGGCGGTGATGTTTGTCGTCTCCACGAACACATCGGTATTACCTGCGCCAACTGCAGATCCAGAGCCTTCCCACATCAAGCCCGCCGTTGGATGGTAATCGATCGGGTCCGCGATACGATTCGAACCGAGAATCGAGGCGGTGAAGTTGTTATTGCCTGTAATTCTGAAAATATCGAGGTTGCCCGCAATGGCTTCCGCTGACCAGAAAGGCAGCCCACTCTCAGTCAGGATGCCTGTTCCTATCCGATTAAAGTTTTCTCCCAGTTTCTGATGGATAAACGCCTGCCCATAAACGCCAATCGTCAAAGTCAAAATGCCCAAAACTCCGCTAATGGTTCGCATAACGAGAACTCCTCTCGGGGACGCTCCCCGCTCTCTATTATAGCACATTTCAACCGCCTCAGGTATAATTCACCTCGCCATGCCAAGCGATTACTTGCCGTTGCTAATCCTCTTCGCTATCGCCGCAATTATCGCTGCGGTGATGGTGGGCGGTTCGTGGCTGCTGGGGCCGAAACGCCCGACGCCCGCCAAAGAGTCGCCCTACGAGTGCGGCATCACTCCCGTCGGCAGCGCACGCGAGCGGTTCCCCATCCACTTCTACCTGACCGCGATGCTGTTCATCATCTTTGATGTGGAGATTGCGTTCCTGTACCCGTTTTTCGTCGCGTTGCGCGATATGCCCGACGATGTACGCAGCTTCGCGATAGGCGTGGTGGGCGTGTTTACGCTGTTGCTGCTGGTAAGCTTTCTATACGAATGGAAGAAGGGCGCGCTGGACTGGGAAGACCCGGTGGAGCATCGTCGTTTGAAGCCGACGCCGCCTGCCTCTGAGTCCCCTGAGCCCGTCCCTGCCCTGACAGGAGATAGCCGATGAGCGAACGCATCGAGTATCAGAAAATCGCCGCCCTGTATCCCGACGCGATCGAAGAGGTGTACGAGTTTCGGGGCGATACATGGCTCTATGTGAAAAAGGAGGCACTGCTCGATGTGTGTCGTCTTCTGCGTGACGACCGCGAGCTGAGCTACCTCTATTTCAGCGATGTCACTGCCCTCGACTGGCTACCCTACTGGGAGAAGGGGGAGAAACCGAAGCGGTTCGAAGTCGTGTATAACCTCTACTCGCCCGTAAGTTTCCAGCGCATTTTTCTGAAGGTGCGCGTGAACGAGGGGGAGAGTGTGCCCTCTGTCACCGGTATCTGGGAAGGCGCGAACTATCCCGAACGCGAAGTGTACGACATGTTCGGTATCCCCTTTGAGGGGCATCCGAACCTCAAGCGGATTCTGATGCCCGACGACTGGGTGGGGCATCCCCTGCGTAAGGACTTCCCGCTCGGGGGCGAGGAAATCCCCTTTGCGCAGGATACCTGGGGACCCTCCATCGAGGACAAAACGCATCCTCACGCTGGCGAGTCGTTTGAAGGGCTGACAGGTTCTGAACCCGTGAGCGGGCGTTAGTGGGAGTAGCCTATGTCCGGAGGCGGTGCAAACGCGACTCTCATTCTGGTGTTCGGCATCCTCTCGCTGGTGCTGCCTTGCATAGGCGTCCCTTTTGGGATTACAGCGTGGATACTGGGCAACATGGCGCGACGCGAGTTGGACGAGGGCTTTGGCGATCCCAGCCTGCGCTCGCAGGTGGAGGCGGGGCGGATATTGGGGATTATCGGCACAATCCTCTGGAGCCTCTGTTGCCTGGGCTATTTCGCGTTCTATACGTTATTAGTTATGGCGGCGGGGACAAGTTCGTGGAGGTCATTTTAGGGAAGTAAGCGACGCGACGCCTGCACACGTTCCTGTAGCGTCCGATACAACGCCCTGCTGAGCGTGTCAGCGTCCAGCGGGGGCGGGACAGGATGCGGATGCCCAAAGAGCAACTCAACCGGCACAGCGGGCAACCGAAGAGGGATAGATGCCTGCATCAGCACGCACGCGCCGCGCACCAGAAGCGCGCAGCCCATCAACTTGACGCCCGTTTCAGCATGCACGATGTCGGCTATCGCAGGCGTGGCGAAGCAATCGCCGCCGTCGTCGAGGCTGCGTGGATCAGGCGCAGCAGCGTCGCCCTGCGCGGCGGGCACGCCCACCTGCCGAAACGCCTCCACCAGCGCAGGCGCAAGCTGAAGGTAAACCTGGCGGGGATAGAGGCGCGTCTCAGCAGTCTGCCAGACTAACGCGATGGTCAAATCGTGTCCGTGCAGCACCGCTTTGCCCCCTGTCGGTCGACGAAACAGGGGAATACCGAGTTGTTCACATACTTCTACAAGGCGCGGCGGCAGCTGCTGGTTCACGCCGTAGGTAATCGCAGGGGATGCCCATTGATACACGCGCAGCGTGGGCGGAATTTCGCCCCGCTCGAATGCCTGCAACAAGGCGATGTCCCGCCCCATGTTTATCTCAGGCGGGCATACGCCGTCATTAAGCAGGCGGAGGGGAGAACAATCTAAGGATAGTCTGCTATTCATTGGGCGAGGTGATGTGCAGTACTTGGGCGTTTTGTATCGTACCGTCGAGCGCGAGGATGACGCCCAGCTGCTGGGCGCGTTCTACGGCTTCGGGCGCGGCGCCTCTACCCATCGCGACGCCGTAGGCGTCCGCCCCCGCCCGACGCAGAATCGTCGCCCGCGCATGCGCCCGCTCTACATCGTCGATGCCCACACCCCACGAGACCTCCACCACCAGCCACACCTCGCGCTCCTGACCGCGCACACGCCCCTGCACGAACCAGTCGGCATATAGCAGCTCGGTCTGCTCCTCCACACTGAGCGAGGGGAACTGCTCCTCCACCACCAGACCGAACTGTTGCGTATCGTAGATACGCAGTTTGCGCAGGTATCTGCCGAACACGGCAGGCATGCGCTTGGAGGCGTGCAACTCTTCTGAGTTCCCCTTCACAATCGCGAGGTCGCGTTCGACGCGATCAATTCGTTCACGCAAGTCTTGAGCAATCTGCTTGGCTTCCTGGGACTCTTGCTTGGCTCCGAGAGCCGCTTGCTTCGCCTCGCCAGCTTCCTGCTTCGCCTCCAGAGCCGCTTGCTTTGCCTCACCAGCTACCTGCTTTGCCTCCAAAGCCGCCTGCTTTGCCTCGCCGGCTTCCTGCTTCGCCTCCAGAGCCGCTTGCTTCGCCTCCAGAGCCACTTGCTTCGCCTCGCCGGCTTCCTGATTCGCCTCCAAAGCCGCTTGCTTCGCTTCGCCAGCTTCCTGCTTGGCTTCTTGGGCAAGTTGTTCCACGCGGGCGAGGCGCTCGCTGTGTTCCTCCTGTTTCTGTTCGATGCGGGCGAAACGCTGGTCGTGTTCCTGCTGCTTTAGGAGTATCTGCTCTACGATTTTCTTGAGTTCATCCAGCTGCTGAGGCACATCGAGCAGCCCCACCATCTCCAACGCCTCAATCAGTGGGCGACGGAGACGCGGGTGCTGCTTAAGCTCCTCGATCAGCCGTGATACAATCAGTTCCTCCTCGCGAGTCAGGGTTTCCATCTGCTTGCGGGATTATACCTCGCTGGGATGCTTTTTCTCACGTCTCTCTGCTTAGCAGGCGCAGGCGGGCACCTCCTGCGGATATATCACGGCACCTTGCCATCGCAGTATCAGGTTCTTTGCCGCGCCCGCCTCATCCAGACGGCGCACAGGGGTATTGTGCGGTGCGTTCTGCAACAGTTCAGGCTGCTCCATCGCCTCGCGGGCTATCTCCAGCAGGGCGTTCGCGAACATGTCAATCGTCTGCTTGCTCTCGGACTCGGTCGGCTCAATCATCAGGCATTCGGGCACAATCAGCGGGAAATACATTGTGGGCGGATGGAAGCCGTAGTCCAGCAACCGCTTGGCGATGTCGAACGCCCGCACGCCGTACTGCTGCTTGAAGTGTCGGGCAGTCACGACGCATTCGTGCATGCAGAGGCGGTCTATGGCAGGGGGGAAGGCGTGGCGGATCCGTGCGAGCATATAGTTGGCGTTCAGCACGGCGAACTCGCCGATGTTTCGCAGGTTCTCGCCACCATATGCTCGGATGTAGGCATACGCTCGCACGAGGTTCAGGAAGTTGCCGTAGAAAGCATGCACGCGCCCGATGGAGTGCGGGTGGTCATACGAGAGGGCGTAGCAATCGTCCTGTTGCACGATGCGAGGCGTGGGCAGGAACGGCGCCAGTTTTTCCGAGACGCCGACCGCCCCCGCGCCTGGTCCGCCGCCGCCATGCGGAGTGGAGAAAGTCTTGTGTAGGTTCAGGTGCATGCAGTCGAATCCGATATCGGCGGGGCGCACAACGCCCACCATCGCATTCATGTTCGCGCCATCGCAAAACACCAGCGCGCCCACCGCATGCAGCAGCTCGCAGGCTTTGCGGGCGTTGCGGTCGAACAGTCCCAAAGTGCTGGGGTTAGTGAGCATCATCGCGGCGATAGCGTCGCCATGCTGCTCGATCGCTTTCTGCAGCGCATCCAAATCGGTGTCGCCATCGGCGTTGGTGGGGATCGATTGCACGGTGTAGCCGCACAGCGCGGCGGAGGCGGGGTTCGTGCCGTGCGCCGAGTCGGGCACTAACACGATTTTGCGCCGTTCGCCCTCGCCTCGGGTCTCGTGGTACTTTTTAATCAGCATCAGGCTCAGCAGTTCGCCGTGCGCGCCCGCTACATTTTGCAGCGTGACTTCCGCAAAGCCTGTGATGGCTTTCAGGTCTTGCTGCAGTTCGTACATCAGTTGCAGCGCGCCCTGCGAGAGGGATTCGGGCTGTAGGGGGTGCGCGTGCGTGAAGCCCGTCAGTGCGGCGACTTTTTCGTTGATGCGGGGGTTATACTTCATCGTGCAGGAGCCGAGCGGGTAGAAACCGATATCGATGCCGTAGTTGCGCTGCGAGAGGCGCGTGTAGTGGCGCAGGGCGTCCAGTTCACTCACTTCAGGCAGTGCAGGCGGCTCCGCGCGTAAATTGTGGCTGCCGAGCAACTCCGCAAGTGGCTGGGCAGGCACATCACACACGGGGGAACGCACACCTCTGCGCTCAGGCACACTGCGCTCAAAAATCAGCGGGAAATCAACCTGACGACCCATAGCAAAAGAAGTGTACCCAATTCCCCGCTTTCATGTCCAAGACCCCCCTTGACGCCTTCCTCTGCGATAGGGTACAATTTGCGAGTAAGGTCGGGGCGTAGCTCAGCATGGTAGAGCGCTCCTTTCGGGTGGGAGAGGTCGGCAGTTCGAATCTGCCCGCCCCGACCATTTCCTTTAGCCCAGCATGCCCATTTCCCGAAGCAGTTGGCGCAGCCGTTCGCGTGTGCGCTCGCCTACGGGCGTGAGCGGTAGGCGCAGGTTCTCCTCGATTCGCCCCAGCATCGCCATCACGCACTTGACAGGCGCGGGGTTCGTCTCCCAGAAGTTCGCCTGCATCAAGGGTTGCAGCCGATAGTGCCATTGCCTCGCGGTTTCGGCGTCGCCCTGCAGTGCGGCGCGTACCATCTTCGCCGTCCATTCGGGCAGCTCGTTGCCAATCACCGAGATGACGCCATCGCCGCCCATCAGGATCGTGGGCGCGGCGAAGATGTCGTCGCCCGCGTACACGGCGAAGCCGGGTGGACGGCTCCCCAGAATCTCCAGCGCTTGCGTGATATTGCCACTCGACTCCTTCACGCCGACCAGGTGAGGCACTTCATGAGCGATGCGCAAAATCACCTCAGGCGGGTAGTTGCGCCCGGTGCGGGAGGGCACATTATACAGGATAATCGGGATGTCGGCTTGCTCGGCGATGGTCGCATAATGGCGAAGCAAGCCTTCGGGTTCGGGTTTGTTGTAGTACGGGGTCACGGACAGTACGGCGGTCGCCCCCGCACGTTTGGCATGCTGCGCCAGCCCGACAGCCTCATGGGTGGCGTTGCTGCCCGCGCCGGGGCAAACAGGCACGCGCCCGTTCGCCTGCTCCAGCACGATGTCCATCACACGACGATGTTCCTCGTGAGTTAGCGTCGCACCTTCCCCTGTGGAACCGACAGGTAGCAGTGCGTCCACGCCCGATTCAATCAGCCAGTCTACCAGTGCGCGCAGACAAGGCTCATCCACTGCCCCGTCGCGCGTGAACGGCGTGACCATCGCCACGCCCAGACCTCGAAATGGCGGCGTTCTCATCAGTGTTCCTCCTTGTGTGCAAGTATCTCGTTGAGTACTTCTTGGAAAGAGAAGAATCCCGTGCGTCCGATGAGCCACTCGGCGGCACGGACTGCGCCATAGGCGAATCCGTCTCGGCTTTTGGCGCGATGCGTGATTTCGACCCAGTCGTAGGGTCCGTCAAGCAGCAGGCGATGGGTTCCGAACTCACTGCCCAGTCGCAGGACGCCCACCGCGAACTGATTTGCGGGTAGACGATTGTCCGTAGGTACGGGGTAAGCGGCTTCGCGCGGCAGGCTCAGGGTTTGCTGCAAGCGCGTTGCGAGGGCGCGCGCGGTACCGCTGGGCGCATCTGCCTTGCCCCGATGATGTATCTCCTCGATGGCGACATCCCAGCCATCTAACTGGAGCAGTTGTGCGGCAAGGTTCACCGCGTGCCGGAGAAAAACCTGCACCGCTATAGAGAAGTTCGGCGCGTACAGCACGCTGCCCTGCGCCGCGCGTACCTGCCGCTCGATGTCGGGGCGAAGCGCATCCCAGCCAGTCGTTCCAATCACGAGCGATTTTCCCGCTCGCAGCGCGAGATTCACATGCTCAGGCACAGCATCCGCGTGTGAGAAGTCGATGAGCGCGTCGGCTTGCTGAGCAACCGCCTCTCGCTCAATTGTCGAGGCGTCGCGGTGGAGAGCGCCGACAATCTCGTGCCCACGCGCCGTCGCCACGCGCTCTATCGCCTGCCCCATTCGTCCATAGCCGATAAGTCCGATTCGCATAAACGCCTCCTACCGTCGCTTGGACAATCCTGTCCAAGCACACCCGCACGGGCGGGGACGCCCGTGCCACAGAAAGTGGCTTGAGCGTCCCGCTCAAGCACGCACCCGCACGGACAGGACTGTCCGTGCTACGAAAGGGGGAACACAACGAGCGAGGCAAGCGTAGGTCGAGCAGGCAGTCGCCTGATCGAGTAGCGCTCCGCTTTGCTGATGCAAAGCGACAGTCTGCAGGATATTCTCCTACAGCCCAGCCGCGCGCTTGCCAGGCGCACGACTTCGGCGGGCGACCCTTTCGACTTCGTTCTTCGGCGTCGGCGCGCCTCCCGAAGCCTACTCTTGTCGACCCGCGCCTCTACTCGGCGAATTCCCTCGCTGTATAGTATACCCTATCCACGCACGACTCTTTTGGCACGAAAGTTGCTGCTAAGGCGATTGCAGTAGAAGCGGGGGTATTGCTGAATGCATTCGCAGGTGGACTATACGGGTTCTTTGGAAATGGAGTGCTGGAGCAACGACGCTCCCGAACTGGAGCCAGAACTGGCGCAGGGGCTGAGCGGCACCGCTTTGGACTCCATTCTGGGCGATCTGTTGCGTCGCCCACTGTTGCAGCCTGACGAGGAGCTGGAGCTGCTCCGACGCGCTCAGCGAGGCGATGAAGAGGCGCAAAATCGGCTAATCGAGTCGAATCTGCGCCTGGTGATTAGCATCGCGCGACGCTATGTGCGTCCCGGACTGCCCCTGGAAGACCTTGTGCAGGAAGGCGCGATTGGGCTGTTCCGTGCGATTCGCAACTTCGATATCGAGCGGGGGCTGCGCTTCAGCACTTATGCGGTTCATTGGATTCGCCAGAGCGTGGGGCGCGCCGCCGACGCGCAGACGAACATGATTCGCCTGCCGAACCACGCCATCGATTCTCTGCGCAAAATCGAGCGCACGCGCAACGAACTGCGCGCGACGCTGGGCAAAGAGCCGACGGATGAGGAAATCGCGAAGCAGCTGGAGATGCCCGTCAGCAAAGTGGCGAAACTGGCGCGCTATGCCCGGGCGAACTACTCGCTCGAACACAAGGCACGGGACGACCAGAGTACGCCGCTGGGCGGGCTGCTCGCAAGCCCCGAAGAAGCAGATCCCGAATCGATTGCTGTGGAGCGCGTGTGGATCTCGGAGATTTTCGACCTGATGGACAAACACCTCACGCCGGGCGAACGATGGGCAATCTACCGTCATCTCGGACTGGAGGTCAGTGATATTCCGCCCGGACATGCCAAACGGCTCTCACGGGAGCGCGCCCGTCAGCTGGAGAAGCAGGCGCTCACCAAGTTGCGCGCCCTCGCACGAGAATACTTCGCAGAAAAGTAACCCTACTGCACCTTCGCCACCACCGCTGGAAAGCCCCTGCTTTCCAGCTGGCTCTTGAGCGCGTCCGCTTTCGCTTTGTCGCGTGTCACGAGCACCTGCACGCGATAGAGCGTTTTGCCGTCGCGCTGAAACGGCACGATGCTCGCCTCAAAGCCGCTCGTGGCAAGGCTCTGCGCAACCTGATTGGCGCTCTCGCGATTCTCATAAACGCCAATCTGCACACGGTAGAGACCCTCATGCTGGCGGGATTGAGTCTCTGTTTGCTGTGGAGGTTGCGGCGCAGGCTCTGCAGGTTGTGGCTCGGTAGGTGCAGGAGCAGGTTCAGGCGTCTCTGCTGGGGGCGTCGGCTCGGATGCGGTCTCGTCGGGCACGAAGTATTCGTCATCCGACGGTGCAGGCGACTCTTCCGCAGGCGTTTGCGTCTCAGCGGGCGGTTTGGGCTTGCGTTCGCGGCGTTTCTGCTGATACCGCTCGTAATCAAAGGGCGCAACCTCCCGCGAACCGATGAGCGTGCCGGTACCTGCCGTGACATCGGGCGAAAGCTTCTCGTAGACCTCCACTTTAGGCATGGGCTTGGTTTCAACGGCGTCGGGCGTCGAAGCGGACTGCTCAGCGGGCTTTGAGGTGAGGCGGAGTTGCGGACGCCCCTCTCCAGAAATCGTGATGCGCGGTCCTATCAGATAATAGCCCACTGCCATGAAGAGCAGGAACACCGCGACGCCTGCACCGAAAGTTTTCAGGAATCTCCTGACCGAGAACCCCTCATCTTCGCGGCTGCGAAACTCTAACGGCATAGCGACCTCCGGTGAAAATTATAGCATGCGCTCATCGAATGGCACGAAAGTTGCTACACCGCAAGGTGTGCGGTCATAGCATCTTGTCCCTCCCTCTCCGACGCGCCCCAGGTTGTCCCTCCCCCTGGGGCGCGGTTTTATACCAATCAGCGTTTCAAGGGGTGCAATTCATCGGCGGGACGCCGACGCTACGAGAGCGTCCTGCGTAGCGTCGGCATCCCGCCAACGAAATCAAACCCGCGTAGCGTCGGCGTCCCGCCGACGATTAGTTTCAGCTGCTGGGCGCGGTGCGCGGGCGCAGGCGTTTGGCAGGCGCGCTTCCCTCGTCCGTAGCGGTTTCAGGCGCGACCACGGGCGGCTCCGTCGGCGCAGGCTCCACCGTCGGCGCAGGCTGCCCGCCGTCCTCATCGCGCATCAGCGCAAGGAACTCCTCGCGTGAGAGATTCTCACGCTCCATCAACGCCTGCACAATGCGATCCATCTTGTCGCGGTTGCGCATCAGGATCTCCTTCGCCCGCTGGTAGCACTCCTCGATGATGCGGCGCACTTCCTGGTCAATCTCGTAGGCGACCTGCTCACTGTAGTTGCGGTCTTCCATGATGTCGCGCCCCAGGAAGGGGTTGCCGTGTCGCCTGCCGAAGGTGAGCGGTCCGAGTTTCTCGCTCATGCCGTACTCGGTGACCATCGCGCGGGCAATTTCGGTGGCGCGTTTGAGGTCGTCGTGTGCGCCCGTGCCCACCTCGCCGAACACAATCTCCTCCGCTACGCGCCCGCCGAGCATCGTGGTAATCCGGTCAAGCAGCGACTGGCGCGTGTAGAGGTAGCGGTCGCGCTCCGGCATCTGAATCGTGTAGCCCAGCGCCATCCCGCGCGGCAGGATGGAGATTTTATGCACCGGCTCCGCTTCAGGCAGCAGTTCGCCCACGATGGCGTGTCCCACCTCGTGATACGCCACCACCTCACGCTCGCGCTTATCCACCACGCGATTGCGCCGCTGCGGTCCCGCAATCACGCGGTCAACGGCTTCCTCGAACTCCTCCATGCTGATGCGCGTCTTGTTGCGCCGTGCGGCAATCAGCGCGGCTTCGTTCACGAGGTTCGCCAAATCCGCGCCGGTGAAGCCCGGCGTGCGCTTCGCCAGCACGTCCAGATCCACATCGGGCGCGAGCGGCTTGCCCTTGGTATGCACTTCCAGAATCTTCTTGCGCCCCTCCACATCGGGCGGATCGACCACGATATGGCGGTCGAAGCGTCCCGGTCGGAGCAGCGCGGGGTCTAAGATGTCGGCGCGGTTCGTGGCGGCAATCACGATGATGCCCAGATTGGGGTCGAAGCCGTCCATCTCCACGAGCAGCTGGTTGAGGGTTTGCTCGCGCTCGTCGTGTCCGCCGCCCAGCCCAGTGCCGCGCTGTCGTCCAACGGCGTCGATCTCGTCGATGAAGATGAGCGCGGGGCGGTTCGCTTTGGCGGTCTCGAACAGGTCGCGCACGCGAGCTGCGCCCACGCCGACGAACATCTCCACGAAGTCGGAGCCGCTGATATGGAAGAACGGCACGCCCGCCTCGCCCGCCACAGCGCGCGCCAGCAGCGTCTTGCCACAGCCCGGCGGTCCGAGCAGCAGCACGCCTTTCGGAATTTTCGCGCCGAGCTTCTGATATTTCTGCGTGTTCTTGAGGTAGTCGACCACTTCGGCGAGTTCCTGTTTCGCCTCTTCCACGCCCGCCACATCGTCGAAGGTCACGCGCGGGATGCTCTCGTTGTAGCGTCGGGCGCGCGCCTTGCCAAACGAGAACGCCTGATTATTCCCCGCCTGCGCAGAACGCATCAGCAGAAACCAGAACAGCCCGCCTATCAGCAAAATCACCAGAAACATCCCCAGCATCTGGCTGAGGTAGTCGGGCACGCGGCTGTCTTCGGTGAACTTGAGGCGGATGCCCGCTTCGGTCATCTGTTTGTAGAGCGAGTCGCGTGCGGAGCCTTCGGGGGGCAGAGCGGCATGGAACGCCGAGCCGTCTCGCAGAGTCCCCACCAGTCGGTTGCCTTGAACGGTCGCATCGGCGATGGTGCGCTGCTGCACAGCGTTCACGAGG
>JAOAES010000186.1 GCA_026416655.1 Fimbriimonadales bacterium | reverse complement strand
CTCAATCGCGCGCCGTTCCTGCTCGCTGAGGTGGATTTGCACCTCGGCGTCTGCCAGTTGCGCGACGGTATGCTCCTCGCCGTTGCGCAGCTGCTCGATGAGTTCGTCGATTTTTTCGGGCGTGAGGCGGCGGCAGTAGATGTCGCCGACCTGCATCACGGGCGCGTCGCCGCAATTATTGAGGCACTCCACCTCAGTTAGCGTGAACAGCCCGTCGGGCGTCGTCTCGCCGAGTTTAATCCCCAGTTTCTGCTCCAGATACTCCACAATCCGATACGCGCCGCACACCATACAGGTCAGGTTCGTGCAGACCTCCAGCATATATTTACCGACGGGCGTCTTGTTATACATCGTGTAGAAGGTCGCCACGCCCTCCACTTCGGCATAGGAGCGTCCGAGCCGATAGGCGACCTCAGCGATGGCGTCGGCGGTCAGATGCCCGCCATATTCGCGCTGCGCAATCCAGAGGGCGGGCAGCATCGCTGACTTCTTGTCGGGATAGTGGGTAAGCAACGCTTCCAGCTCTTTAACGGCGCGTTCGGAGAAGCGCAGGTTCAGCTCCTCCGGGCGCGGCGGTTTCGGACGCTCCGTAATGCGAATAACGGGTTCCTGCATAGCGGGGGAATTATACTCGCTTCTTAGGCATTTCCGGAGACATCCCCATCTTGGACGCCCCCGGAGAGGCGCACGCCCTCACCGAACGCCTACACCAATCCGACCGTGCGAGACTCTGCACTTAATGCCAATCAGCGTTTCAAGTGGCGCATCGTCGGTGGGACACCGACACGACGCGGCGCACGGGCATCGCGTTGGCGTCCCACCGACGAATTACGGCGTCGCTCCATCGATGATATTACTGCCCCACCAGCTCCTCGGGTTTGAACCAGAGATTCAGCTCGTACTCCGCCGCTTCAGGGTCGGACGAGCCGTGAATGATATTCTGCTCGATGTCCAGCCCGAAGTCGCCGCGAATCGTGCCCGGGGCGGCGTTGATGGGGTTCGTCGCGCCCATCATCTGGCGCGTCACCTCAATCGCGTTGGGGCACTCCAGCACCATCGCCACGACAGGTCCCGAGGTGATGAAGTTCACCACGCCCTCGAAAAAGGGCTTGTCGCGATGCACAGCGTAATGTTTCTCAGCAAGTTCGCGTGTGGGGTGCACCATCTTCAGCCCGACGATGCGGATCCCTCGCTTTTCGAATCGCTGAATAATCTCTCCAACTAATCCCCGACGCACGCCGTCGGGTTTGACGAAAACCAAAGTGCGTGTGGTCTGGCTCATAAACGCCTCCTTACTTGACTGTTTGAACTCCGCGAGTGCGGTGGGCGAATTATACCTGCAAGGGGTTTTAGGCTATAATATAGGACGGAGGGTATCCATATGCAGAAATGGCTCACCGCTTTGTTGCTACTTGGGTGTTGGACGCTGGCAGTGGCGCAGAACGCCCCGAAAGCGCCTGCGCTGCCCGAAAATGTTGCAAAAGCAGAACACGATCAACTAACTCAGGCAATTAACCTGCTTTCGAAGGGCGAGTTTGGCGAGGCGGAGAAACTCATTAAGCCGACCCTGATTCCGCCCACGATTCGCGTGTACGGCAGCTGGGCGACCATTCCGATTGACCTGCGTGAGAATTTCCGTCAGGCGGCGTTAGAGGCGGTTCAAAACTGGAATCGTGCGCTGGGAGGCAATCCGCGCATTGAGTGGACGGAGGATGAACGCGCCGCCGATGTGCAGATTGTGTTCGAGGAAGATGTTGCAGAAATCACGGCGGGGCAGTTCCGCCTGATGCACGGGCGCGCGCGGCTGTTCCTGCCGCCTAATCAGGGCGACCGCCGGCGCGTGCGCGCACGAATCGCGACCTATATCCCCTACACCGAGATGCCCCAGTCGACCAAAGCCGTGGCGCACCTCGTGGGACAAGCGGTCGGCGCGTACCTGGGACTGGGCGAGAGTCAGAAAGACACCGACCTGATGGGACCAGTATGGAACATGGATGACCTGCCTACCGCCCCTACCAGCGAGGAAGTGGAGCGCGTGCGGGCACTGAACCAAGTGCGCACCACGCTTGCGGGCTATGTCGCGAACCGTACGCAGGTCTACATGCCCAAGCCCAAAATCAAGATCGAGCCGATGGAGCATGACTTCGGCGAGATTACGCAGGGCGCGGTGGTAAAGCACACCTTCATCGTCAAGAACGAGGGCGACGCGCCCCTGGAAATCACCGCGCGCCCCAGCTGCGGCTGCGTCACCCCCTACTTCGACAAGGTCATCGAACCGGGCAAGGAAGGCAGAATCGAAGCCGAACTGCGTTCAGCAGGCTTCCGCGGCGCGCAGGTGAAGACGATTCAGGTCACCAGCAACGACCCCGACAACCCCAATCTGACCCTGCGGCTCACCACGAATATCCGTGTCGCCATCGAGGTGCGCCCCAGCGAGCAGATCCCCGTCGCCCTGAAGAGCGACGGACCGACGGTGCAAGAGGTGGAAATCGTCTCGAACACCAACGAGCCGCTGGAAGTGCAGGATGTGCGCGTGAATGTGCCTTTTGCAAGCGCGCAAGCCGAAAGGATCGACGAGAAGCGCACGAAGGTCACCATCACGATTAATCCCGACGCGCCGCCCGGACGCAACACCATCCTGGCGACCGCCCGCACGAACTCGACAGCGATGCCGCAGGTGAACATCGCACTGAACTATGAGAAAGGCATCGTCGTCACGCCGACCACCGTGTTCTTCGGCGCGATTAACTCGGCGACGCCGTTGCCCATCGAGCGCATCGTGACCGTCAGCCGCAGCGACAAGGGCTTCCAGGTCAAAAAGTTCGAGATCGACGACCCCAACATCGAGGTCAAGCACGAGGCGACGGAGGACGGAAAACAGCACCGCTTCATCCTGCGCTACAAGGGCGGCTGGCCCACGGGCACAGTGCGCAAGAACCTGACCATCGAGACCGACGACCCGCAGCAGTCCACCCTGCGCGTGTCGATTATGGCGAATGTGCTGTCGGCGAGCCTGCAGTGAGGATAAGCACGATGCGTATCTACCAAACTTTGATTCTCGTTGCGATTGTCGCGCTGTTCGGTTTTCTGAGCGGCGTGGCATTGATGGAGGTGCGGGAGGCGCAGCGACGCCCCCGCATCGCTGAGAGCGTGGACGCGAAACGCTTCCGCCTCATGGATGCGGAGGGGAATGTCCGCGCCGAACTCGGGATGCCGTTTGGCGAACCCGCGCTGTTCCTGTATGATTCGAAGGGCAAGGCGCGCGCGTGGATTCTGTTAGACCGCGAGGGCAACGCCCGCATCATGTTCGTTGACCCCGAAGACCAGCCGGTCTGGACCGCGCCGCCAATCCAGACTCCGCAGCCGAAAGGGGAATGATTCGCGGCGTTGGGATTGACCTGGTGGAGGTGGAGCGCATCGCGCGCGCCTGCGCCCGCCAACCGCGCTTCGTGGAGCGTATCCTGACGCCCGCCGAGCGCGATTATTGCTTCAGCAGGCGCGCCAACCCCGCTCTGCACATCGCGGGCAGGTGGTGTGCTAAGGAAGCCATCGCCAAAGCCGTCGGACGCCCCCTGCGCTGGCAGGAGGTGGAGATCCTGCCCGACGCGCACGGCAAGCCTGTGGTACACTTACACGGCGCGAGCGCACAGTGGGTCGGCGAGGGCGAACTGATGGTCAGCATCACTCACACGCACACGCTGGCACAGGCAATCGCGCTCTGGATTGTTCACGAATGAAACGAATCGCGATACTGGTCTCCGGTCCGTCGCGCGGGAGCAACATGCGGGCGATTATCGAGGCGTGCCGAGACGGACGCATCCCCGATAGCGAAGTGGTCGCCGTAATCGGCACGCGCGACGATACGCCCGCGCTCCAAAACGCCCGCGCGCTCGGTGTGCCGACAGCCGTGGTGAACCCCAAAGAGTTCCCCGAAGCTGAAATGTACGGCGACGCGCTGCTGTGGGTGCTGCAGAAGGCGCAGCCTGACCTGATTTGCCTTGCGGGGTATATGCGCCTGCTGCCCCAACAGGTCGTACAGGCGTATCCGCTACGCATTTTGAATATCCATCCCGCGCTCTTGCCTCTTTTCGGCGGCAAAGGGATGTACGGTCTGAAAGTGCATGCGGCGGCGCTGGAGAGCGGGATGAAGGTCGCGGGCTGCACCGTGCATTTCGTGGACGAGCAATACGATACGGGTCCGATTGTGCTGCAGCGGTGCATCCCCATACAGGACGACGACACACCCGAAACGCTCGCCGCGCGTCTGCTACCCGTAGAACACGAAACTTATATTGAGGCGGTTCGGCTCTTCGTGTTGGGCAAGTTGCGCGTGGAGGGCAGGCGCGTCAGAGTGGTCGAATGAAGATGTTGCGGAATCGCAGGGGCGTTCCGTGCGCCTGCAACCAGATGCGTCCCTCTTTGGGCAGCGGCGCGCTCTTGTCCCAGTAGCTTTCCAGCGGCGTGTCGTGGACGACCAGCGTCTCGTTGAGCCAGACCGTGACCCGGTCGCCCAGCATCAGGATTCGGAAGCGGTTCCACTCGCCGGGTGGGTTATCGGCTTTAGTGAGGGGCTTGCTGCGGTTGCGCTCGTTGTTGAACAGCCCGCCTGAGCCGTCGGGGTTGTCCCAGATTTGCACCTGCGGGGTGTCCCGAAGATAGATTCCGCTATCGCCGCCCCGCTCGATTTTCCAATCTATCCAGAGTTCGAAGTCGCCGTAGGCGCGTTCCGTGAGCAAATGGACGCCCTGCCCGTCAAACGCAAGTTCCCCGTTCTCCACGCGCCAGTGGGACAGATGTTCGGCATTCGCTTTCGCCTGCGCTTGCTGGCGCTCCGATTCGGTCATCAGGGCGGCGTCGGGCGGGTTGGCGTACCAGCTTTGCCAGCCTTTCAGGTCGCGCCCGTTGAAGAGCGCGACGAAGCCGTCGGGGGGCTGGTTCGGAAGGCGGTCGCTGCGCAGTTCACGGATGCGCAAATTGCGGAACTCAACGCGCCCGTTGTGCTGGATGAAGCCGATATGCCCCTCCTCACGCAGGAAGCCCGGTCGCTCGCGCAGCAGCGCGCGGTCGCGTATCGTGTTCAGGTCGGCGTCTATCAGAGTCTCGCCGTTGAGGATTGTCTGCACGCGCCGCCCGGCACACCGAATGCGCAGAGTATTCCACTCGCCTGCAGGTTTCGCTGCGCTCTTGCGAGCGGGGTAGACGCCGTATATCGCGCCGCAGACGCGCCGTAAGTCCGTTTGCGCGTGCCCGCCGTCGTCCAGTATCTGAACCTCCATCCCATAGCGCGAAGACTGAAAGCCTATCGGCGCGCGCAGGGCAATCCCGTTATTTGCGCCCGCGCTCACGCGGAACTCCAGTTCCAGCTCGAAATCGCGATAGGTGCGCTTTGTCATCAGGCGTCCGCGCCCGTCGCCCTCAAAGATTAGAATGCCGTTCTCGACACGATAGGTGGGCGCGCCATCGCGTTGCCAGTCGGTCTCGTTGAAAGGTAAAGGACGCCACTCATCAGAGGGAGAGGCTGTACCTCGCGTAGCGTTGAGGGCTACGCAGGCGGCGTCCAACACAGTGTCCCATTTCAGGCGATGCAGCGTTTCCCATGCCGCAGGAGACTCTGAAGGGAGAGTAGCTATCGGGGTGATGGGGTGGAAGTTGCCGGTTGGGATAGGCTCGATTGCCGCAGAGAATCCGAGAACCGCCACCAGCGGAATCGCGCCTATCCCGCACAATCGCCGTCGCTGGAGAACTCTTCTCATCGTACAAAGCCTTGGTGATGATGGGTTCTTGCCACGCCCATGCCCGTTCGCGCCTCGATATGCTCCCAGTTGGGAAACGCCATTTTGATCAGCAGAAGTGAGTATACCTCCCAGCGCAGGCGGTATCCACAACGGGTTCGACAACGGTCTGCTCAGAGCCGTTTCCCTTCGTCGGGCAGTTGCTCGTAGGCGCAGCCCGTGAATGTGGGAACCAGCCGCGCGATTTCCGCCATCACCTCGCGGGCGTTGAAGGGTGGAGTCTGGCGTTGCGTGCGCAGCCAGAGTTCGGCGAACACCTGCCAGTCGGGTTTCGCCTCGCCCTGCGGCGGGTGCGCCTGCCAGAACCGCTGCACGCGCCGCTCCCAGTTGGTGAAAGTGCCCTCGTATTCGGTGAACGGGCAGGCGGGCAGCAGCAGGTCGGCGTAGCGGGCGGTTTCGGTCATGCGGACGTCCTGCACCACCACGAACTCGCATGCGCGCAGGGCGCGCTCCGCCAGGGTCGGCTCGTGATGCTCGCTTACGAGGTCTGCGCCTGCGATGTAGAGCAGCTGTATCTCGCCCTGCAGGCATGCCTGAAAGATAGCGTCGGTAGACAGCCCTGCTTCAGCGGGCAGGGGCATGCCCCACGCCTGCTCGAAGCGCGCTCGCGCGGCGGCGTCGTCCACGCGGGCGTAGCCGGGCAACAGGTGCGGTAGGACGCCCAGTTCCAGCGCGCCCTGCTGATTTGCACCGGTGGGCATCAGGTTCAAGCCACCTTCCTCGCGCGTGTCGTTGCCCGTAATGCGGTTCAACGACTGCAGCAGCTCGATGACCTCGCCTGCGCGCGGGTGGTTCCACACCTTCTCGCCTGCTAAAATGACCATACTGGGCGATTCGGCAATCTGGCGTGCGGCGGCGAGCAAGGTCTCCGCGGGCACGCCTGTCTGGTCTTGCGTCCATGCGGGGGTGCAGTCGCTCAGGCGGGCTTTGAGCCACTCGGCGTCGTCAGGCGGCTCGGGCAACATATCCAGCAGTGCGTACAGTAAGCCCTTCAGCAGAGCGTCCTCGCTGCCGGGGTGATAGCGCAGGCTATGCACAGCGAACTCCTCCACGGCGTTGGCAACGGGGTAGGCGACGATTGCCTGCACCCCATGATGTCGCCACGCCTTGCGCGTCCGCAGGAACACCATCGGCTGCTCATCTACCAAGTCGGAACCGAACACGAACACCAGCGACGCTGCCTCAAGGTCGCGATACTCGTTCTGCACCGGGAGCATGGTCAACTCGC
>JAOAES010000162.1 GCA_026416655.1 Fimbriimonadales bacterium | reverse complement strand
GCAGTTCGGCGATGCGGGCTTCGCGTTCTGCCTCTTGCGCCTGCAGGCTCTCGGCTTCCTCTTGCAAAGTGCGGGCGAGTTCCTGCAGGGCGCGTTCTCGTTCGTCCAGTCGGCTCAGTTCGCCCAGTGCGCGCTCTTCGGCGGTCAACTGGCTCTGCAACACGGTGCGCAGCGTATCCATCTCGCTTTCCAGCTGCGCAATCGCCTGTCCGTAGGTTTCCGCCTGCGTCTCGTGTTCCGCGATGGCGAGTTCGGTCTGCAAAATCTGTTGCCTGAGCGTGTCGCGCTCGGTTTGCGCCTGTTGCAGGCGTCGTCGCAGAGCGCGATACTCGTACTGGAGGTATTCGCGTTCCAGCGTGTGGAGCTGGCGTTGCAGTTCGCGATAGACGAGGGCGCGTTCGGCTTCGCGGCGCATCGGCTCGCGTTGCCGCTCCAGCTCGCGCATCACATCATCCACGCGGGTCAGGTGCAGTCGCGCCGATTCCAGGTCGCGCAGGGCTTCCTTGCGCCGTGTGCGGTAGAGCGCGACGCCTGCGACCTCTTCCAGCCAGCGGCGTCGCTCGTCGGGCGGGGCGTTCAGCAAGGCGTCGATGTCCCCCTGTCCGACAATCGCGTAGCCGCCGCGTCCCAGCCCCGTGCCCGCGAACAGATCCGACAGGTCGCGCAATCGCGCGGGCGTGCGGTTAATCCAGCACTCCCACTCGCCAGAGCGATACAGTCGGCGCGTGATTTGCACCTCGTCGACATCCAACGGCAGCCAGCGCGACTCGTTATTGAACCAGAGCGCGACTTCCGCCAGCCCCAGCGGTTTATGCGAAGCCGAGCCGCTGAACAGCACCTCGGTCGGCGTCTGCGCCCGCAGCATGCGCACATTCGACTCGCCCAACGCCCACACGAGGGCGTCCACGAGGTTGCTCTTACCGCAGCCGTTGGGACCCACCACCGCCGTCAGGTTCGAGGCGAGTTCGATCTCCACGCGCTGCGCGAAGGTTTTGAAACCGTGTAACCGGATGCGCGTGAGGGCGAGGCTCATCGGGCGCGCTCCTTACGCCAGCAGGCTCGTTCCGTCGGTATCACAGAGGGCAAATATTCGACACAAGATGGAGGATTCCTCCCATCGACTCTGACAAGAATCGCCCCAACACGAAAGAAGCCCACAGGTTCCTGCAGGATTTTCGACTGCCGAGTCGAAACGACAGCGCGGAGGCGTCGACGATGAGCAAATCGCGCTGGCTGTTTGGGCTAACGGCGGCGTTGTTGCCGCTGCTGCTGATTGGGGCGTCGGTCTCGGAAAATCGGTATGTGGGGATGCGATTGGTGAACGGGGCGCTGGTTCCCAGCCCGCCGCCGGTCGACGAGCGCAACCCCGACACAGGTCTGCAGAAACCGTTCCCGCCGATTGTGCAACCGGACGATAACCCCGCCACGCCCGAAAAGGTGGAGCTGGGCAAGCTGCTCTTCTTTGACCCTATCCTCTCGGATGACAACACGATGTCATGTGCGCATTGCCATCATCCCCATCTGGGCTTTTCGGATGGGCTGCCCCGCTCGCGCGGTAAAGGCGCAAAAGGCGCGGGGCGC
>JAOAES010000114.1 GCA_026416655.1 Fimbriimonadales bacterium | reverse complement strand
AGCTTGCTGCGGACGACGCACTGCAGATGATGCAAGAGTGGTCGCCCTATGCAGAACGCTTCGTGCTGGACACCTATCACCCCCATCAGTTGGGCGGCACAGGCGCAACACACGACTGGCAACGCGCTGCCGCGCTCTGCGCTCAGGCTCCCAAGCCTGTGCTGCTGGCAGGCGGGCTGACCCCCGACAATGTGGCGGAAGCGGTGCGCACGGTGCGCCCGGCGGGCGTCGATGTGAGTTCGGGGGTGGAGGCGCAGCCGGGGCGCAAAGACCCCCAAAAACTCAAGGCGTTTATACGCAACGCCAAATCCGCGCTGGAGGGCGAAGTTGGCTAAAGCCCCGCCCGTGCGCGAGCAGTATGGCTCGGCAGGTGCAGGCGCGATGGCAATCCTCGTGTTCCTGAACATCTTTTGGGCAGGAGCGAACCCCGCCGCGCTGGTGATGATGGGGCATCATCGCCCGGAGTGGGTGGCGGCGTTCCGGTTTCTGGGCGCAGCGGCGTTGCTGTGGGGGTTGCTTAGCCTACCCGCCGCGCGTCGCACACTCGCACCGCAGTTTCCAACAACTATACGCCACTTTCTGACTGCAGCGGGGATCGGCTTTTTTGGTGTGCCCACTGCCTACATCTGCTATTTCTGGGGCACGAAGCTGGGCACCGCAACCGAAGCCACACTGCTGGTCTCCAGCTCGCCGATTTTCTACGCGATTCTGGCGCGGCTGTTTCTGAGCGAACGCTTCCCGCGCGAGAAGACGCTCGGTATTCTGCTGGGCGTAATCGGCGTGTGGGTCATCGTGAATAAGGGGCTGGTGCTGCGTGAGTTTTCGGGCGCAACGCTGGGCAA
Source organism: Fimbriimonadales bacterium (assembly GCA_026416655.1). Taxonomy (GTDB): domain Bacteria; phylum Armatimonadota; class Fimbriimonadia; order Fimbriimonadales; family GBS-DC; genus GBS-DC. Next base: position 992 of record JAOAES010000114.1, on the reverse strand, counting down.
CCTGCTGGTGTTGCTGGGCGTGCTAACAGAGAGCGTCAATGTCGTGGCCGCCAAGTCGCTGGCGATGCGTTATTCAGGCGTTGCGCTGCTTGCGATAGAAGCGAGTTTCGCGGCGATTTCGCTCACGGGCGTTTCACTGATTTTCGCGGGCGCGCCGAACTTGAACTGGACGCCGGCCGATTTCTGGATGTGGTTCTACCTGACGGTGGTCTGCACGGTGTTCGCCTTCTCAGTATGGTTCTACCTGATGGAGCGCGCTCCTGTGGGGGCGATGGGCGTCACGATTTTCGCGCAGACGCCCGCCGCCGCGTTTATCGGCTATTTCTTGCTCAAGGAGCAGCTTCATCCCACCATCTGGATTGGCGCAGGGCTAATCGTGGGCGGGATTTTGCTGACGCTGCGGGCGCGACGACCGTAAACTACTCAGGCCAGCCCGTAAACGGCTCCCACGGACGGCTCACATAGTCCGCGAATGAGAACGCCAGCATAATCAGCAGCCAGAAGAAGCCCGCGCCCGCAAACAGCCACGCCAACTTGCCGCTGAAACGCACATGCATGAAGTTCATAATCACAATCGTCGCCTTCCACACGGCGATGGTGAGCGCAATCACCACGCCCACCCAGTTCGGCACGTTTGGTATGAAGCCTGCAGCGACAGTGAGTATCAATAGAAACATTAACCACCACAGTGTGCGCGTATAGAGCGACACAGGATGCACATGCGAATCGCCATGACCTGCCATTTCGTTTTACCTCCCGATGAGATAGAGCAGCGGGAACAGGAAAATCCACACGATGTCCACGAGGTGCCAGTAGAGTCCCGTCATCTCCACGGGCATGTAGTCGGCGATGGGCTTGTTTTTCATATGGTCAATCCACGCGCGCCCGATGAGAATCGCAATGATAATCATTCCCACCAACACGTGGAGTCCGTGTAGCCCCGTCATCACGAAGTAGAAACCGAAGAAGAGGCGCGTGCGCTGCTCGAACTC
>JAOAES010000088.1 GCA_026416655.1 Fimbriimonadales bacterium | reverse complement strand
TTCGGGGCAGCTGGTTCAGGTGCTTCAGAATCTCCTGCTCAACGCCCGCGACGCCATCCCCGAAACGGGCGGTACGATTACCATCGAGACGCAAAATGTCGTTTTAGACGCGGACTATGCCCGCGTCCATTATGAAGTCGTACCGGGCGAGTATGTGATGCTGATGGTCTCGGATACCGGCATCGGGATGTCGCCGCAAGTGCGCGAGCGCATCTTCGAGCCGTTTTTCACTACGAAGCCGCGTGGACAAGGTACAGGGCTGGGACTATCGATTGTCTACAGTATCGTCAAACAGCTGGGGGGTCATATTTGGGTCTATAGCGAGGTGGGGAAAGGCACCACTTTCAAAATCTATCTGCCCCGCGCCCTTGACCGCATGAACGCAATCGCGATGGCGCCGTCGCCCGCCGAGACGCCGCGCGGGCATGAAACCATCCTCGTCGTTGAGGACGAGCCGGGCGTGCTGGAGGTCGCGACCGAGACGCTGCGGCAGCATGGCTACACCGTGCTGTCCGCTAACTCGCCCGCGGAAGCCCTGCAAATTGCTCAAAACTATAACGAGCCAATCCACCTGTTAGTGACGGATGTGGTGATGCCCGTGATGAGCGGGCGGGAGCTGGCGGAGTACCTGACGCGCCTCTATCCGCAGCTGCGCGTCCTCTATGTGTCGGGCTACACGGAAAATACGATTGTCCACCATGGGGTTCTGGATCCAGGGATCCACTTTCTGGCGAAGCCGTACACTCCCACGCAGCTGGCTCAGAAGGTGCGGGAGGTGCTGGACAGCGCGTAAGGGGCGTCGGCGGCTTCGGTATACTTAACCCGACATGCGAATCGTTCTCGGCGTCGGTGGAGATGGAGCCTACGAACACGCGCTCGCGTGGGTTCAGGCGTTGGGTTTCGAAAAGCCTCAAGTGATTCTGGCGTCGGTGATTGAGCCGCCGCGCCCGCCCGTCGTAGGGGTGGTCGCGCCGTTCCCCGATGAGGTGCTTCTCCAGGCGATGCAGGCGCAGGAGGCGGCGGCACACGAGCGATTGAACGCCCTTCATCAGACGCTGCAGGCGCAGGGTATCGAGTCGGAAGTAGCGATTTTACATGGTCAGGCGACGGTTCGCCTGCTGGAGCTGGCGGAGGAACGACAGGCGGATTTAATTGCGCTGGGCGGCACGCGCAAGGGCGCACTGCAGGCGTTCTTTGTGGGGAGCGTCGCCCGCGCCGCACTCACCTCTGCCAAGCAGAGCCTGCTCATCGCCCACACGCCTCCGCCCACCGACGCGCCCCTGCACGCCGTGCTGGCGACCGACCATTCGGAATACAACTACCGGTGCATCGACCTGTTGCTGAAGTTGGCACCACGCAACCTGAAGCGCATCGCCATCACGACCGCTTTCGATGTAGATGAGGAGACGCTGGAGTCGCTCACGCGCAACGCGCCCGCCGTCAAAGAGTCGGGCGTGGAGTGGATTATCGAGCAGTTGCACGAGCGCAACCGCCGGGTGTGCGAGCGTCTACGCTCCCTGCAGGCTGCCTGCGAGTCGGTCGTGGTGGAGGGACTGCCTATCCCCTCGATTCGCGAAGCGATGGACGAAACGCAGTCGCAGCTGCTGATTCTGGGCGCGAAGGGGCACGGGCTGCTGGAGCGTATCTCGCTGGGCAGCGTGTCGTACCATTTTGCGGTCGGCGAGCGGGTGAACCTGCTCCTGTTACGCGCAGCGGAGTGAGCATGCGTCCACGCAGACGCCTGATTGGAGTGATTGGCAGCTCTCTCGGAACGCCTGAGCAGCTGCGGTTGGCGCGTGAAGTCGGCGAACGGATTGCGCAAAGGAACGCCGTTCTTGTGTGCGGCGGGATGACGGGCGTGATGCACGCGGCGGCGCAGGGCGCACAGGAAGCCGGCGGACTGACCATCGGCATCCTGCCCGGCGCAAACGCCACAGAGTCACCCCCGAACGAGTTCATCGAAATCCCGCTTTTTACAGGGCTACGCGAGGCGCGCAACTACCTCATCGCCAGCGTTTGCGAGGGGCTAATCGCGATTGGCGGCGGCTACGGCACGCTTTCCGAGATCGCGCTTGCCCTGCGGCTGGGCAAGCCCCTCGTGCTGCTGCACAGCTGGCAGTTTCAGATGGAGGGCGAGACGCTTGCCGTCCCCACCGCCGACACCGCGGAAGAGGCGGTAGAGAAACTCTGGACGATGCTGACTCCCTAAACACGGTTGCCCGTCTCCCCTGCTGCCGACAGAATCGGCAGGGGGAGTGATGAGTGTGATTTCTGGCTGGCGTCCGCATCCGGGTCAACGCGCCTTTCTCGAATCCCGTGCGCCTGTGCGCGTGCTGGCGTGCGGCAGGCGGTGGGGTAAGACGGAGGTCATCGCCGCCGAGATAGCCCGCGCCCTGTTGAGCGATTCGCCGCGACAGGTGTTGCTGGTCGCGCCGTCGCACGAGCAGTCGATGCTGGGGTTCGAGCGAGCGGTGGAGTTCCTGAATCGCGCGGGCGCGCGCCCCGCCCTCCGACGCTCGCCTGCCCCGACGCTCACACTGGGCGATTCGAAACTCTGGGCGCGGTCGGCGGCACGCGGCGGGATGTTCCTGCGCGGGCGAAAGGCGCACCTGATTATCGTCGACGAAGCCGCCTATGTACCTGAACCTGTGATTACGGAAGTGCTGACGCCGATGCTCGCCGACACAGGGGGCAAACTCGCGCTCGTGTCCACCCCACGGGGCAAAAACCACTTCTACCGTTTCTATCAGCAGGGGCAGGAGGACGGCGTGAACATCTGGAGCCTGCGCAGCCCCTCGTGGCACAATCCCCTGCTCTCACCGACCGTGTTGCGAATGCAAGCCAGCCTGATGAGCGCGCGGCAGTTCCAGGTGGAATACGGCGCAATGTTTCTGGACGACGCAGGGCAGGTGTTCCGCACGGAGTGGGTGGACGCGGCGTTGCAGCGCAACCTGCCCGACGAGGGGCTAATAGTGGCGGGCGTGGACTGGGCGCGACGGCAGGACTACACGGCTCTGGCAATCCTGCGCGGCTCACGCGAGGGCGCGAAACTGCTCCTGATCCGCCGCTGGCAGGGGCTATCGTGGAAAGAGCAGCTCGAAACCGTCGCAGGGCTACTGCGTCTGAATCAGCCGGTGCGCGTGCTATGCGACCGCACAGGCGTCGGCGATCCGCTGCTGGAAGCGTTGCACGAAGCGGGCGTGCCCCAAGCGGAGGGACTCGTGTTCACGCAGTCGGTCAAGCAGAACCTTATCGAGAACCTCGCGCTGATGCTGGAACAGGGCAGGTTGCAACTATTGCCCGACTCTGCGCTGCTGAACGAACTCTATCATTTTGAGGCGACGCCGACGGAGCGCGGGGCGCGACTGCAGGGCGCAGGCGGCGTGCATGACGATATGGTGATTGCGCTCGCACTGGCGGCATGGGCGTTGCCGCACACTGCGACGGGCGCGATTCGCACGAGTGGGCAGAAGCGGTAGGACAAGGGTGCAGACGCTATGTCGTAGCGAAGCGCTGGGACAGGGTGTGCAGAAGCCGACTCGTATCGCGATACAGAGCGCAAATACCTTGCGGGGACTTAACCGCCTCGTTGGCGCCTGCATCGGTTTGAGGCGTGCCGTGCACCATCCAGTTGCGCACCGCGCGAAAGGAACGCAAGAGCGATTGCTCATCCGCGCTAAGCGCGGGGTCTGAGAGCAGCTGGTTGTAAGCGTCGCGCCGAAAGTTATGGTCATTCAGGCTAACAGGGTCGTTGGGACGCAGCCGTTGAACCTGCAGTGTGGTGATGGCTTCGTAGAGGAGGGTGAATGCCACCAGATAATCGTGATGTTCTATCGCTTCATCGGCGCGCTGCGCCAAACGCTGCCAGAGCGAAGGGGCAAGGTGCTTCCGCAGTTCGCGCTCTATCTGGGCGGTGAACACACGCCCCAATGGGTCGGTGGGTGCTTGCTGTCGGATTTTGCGCAGAAATGCCTCAACCCGAGACGGGCTAATGCGTAAGTTCGCGCGTTCACGAAAGGCGATGTCTTTCAGCCGCTGCTGTAAAGTGGGGTGGTCACGCAACAGGTATTCACCTAACGGCTCGTAATCGCCAGCAATCTGCAGCAGCCCCTGCCGACGAATGTATTCCAGCAGTTCGGGGAACAGATCGATCCGCAGCACCTGCGCCGGGGCGTTGCTTGCGGGGGACATATCCATCGCACCGTAATAGAGGGTGACTTCGTTGATAGCTTTAAGGTAGCCCAGTAAAATAATCATCGGCGCGAGCAGCATCGGCTGATGGCGAAACCCGTGAGTGACATCCAGAATCAGCTCCGCGCCTTCGGGGACAGCCTCGTCGAGGATTTGCCACATTTGGAGCTGCGCGGCGCGGTGCTCGCCCCAACCGATGAGCTGGCACTTCACGCGCGGCGCGCCCATGCGTTCCGAGAGCATCTGTGACCACGTATCCAGCAGCGATTGATTAATTACGCCCCTGCCCTGGGGACTTGAAGGGGGGCTTTCTTCTTCACGCACCGCCGCCGCGATAGTCTCACCCATCGATTTAAGCGCGTCATCTTGCTGCTCTGGAGGAACGGCGGCAATCAGCGCGCCCCAGTTGGACTGGGGGCTGCCAAGAAGAAGCCACAGGTCAATCGGAGTGTTCAGGACACGGCGGAAGTATTCGATCAAAGCTGTGCCGAACAGATCAGTTTCTGCGCTCCGATGTTCGGGTTCGGAAAACTCGTAGGCTCTGGTGAGGTATCCTTGATACGTTTGCCCTTGCTCCCGCGTGCTGCGTATCCCCTTCCCGATAAAGCTAACCAGCACCCGCGGCGCGTGGTTCGTCATAGAGAGGCTCCTCCGCTGCGGGGATTATACCCTCTTCTAACTCTCGGACTTTTTGCAACGCCGCCACAGCCACTTCAATCTGGTCGTCGGTTGGCTCGCGCGTGGTCAGATACTGTGTCCACAGCCCCGGTGCCAGCAGCACACGGGCAAGGAAACCACTCTTGAACATCCCTGCCAAGCGAATAATCTCGTAGGTGACGCTCGCAATCACGGGCAACAGGGCAAGATGCATCGGGATTCGAATATAGGCAGGCGGACGCCCCAGAAACGCGAACACGAAGATGCTGATAATCAGCACGAGCAGCACGAAACTCGTGCCACAGCGCGGGTGGAGCCGCGTCTGCCGCCGCGCGGCGTCCATCGAGACCTCGCCCTCTTCCTCCAGCCCATTAATCGCCTTATGCTCCGCGCCGTGATACTGGAACACGCGCCGTATGTCGGGCAGCAGCCCGATTAGTCCCACATAGAGCAGAAAAATCGCGATGCGCAGCCCGCCGTCGACCATGTTGCGCGCTACACTGCCCCAGCCCTCGCGCGCCAGCCAGTCGGTCAGCAGCGTCGGCAGCACGAAGAACAGAAAAATCCCTATCGCGAAGCCCCCCAACGCCGACGCGCCAATCGCGATATCCTGAACGGGTTTGGAGACCGGCTTGATTTCGGGGTCGTTCTGAATCTGCACCTGGCTGGAGAAGTGGAGCGACTTGATGCCCAACGCGAGCGCGTCGATGAGCATGAAAATCCCGCGGAGCAGGGGGCGATTCAGGAATTGCAACCTGCCCAGAATCGTCTTCTCAATCGGTTCGGCATGCACGACCATCCCGCCGTCAGGCTTGCGACAGGCAATCGCAAAATAGCGGGGGCTGCGCATCATCACGCCTTCGATGACCGCCTGCCCCCCATAACGCCAGTATGCGGGTTTCTGTGGGTTCATCCGCGATTCCCGTAGTTTTGGTACTTGCGCTTGAATCGCTCCACGCGCCCTTCCGTGTCCACCACGCGCCGACTGCCTTCGCCCGTGAACACAGGATGGCACGCCGCGCACACCTCGACGCGAATCTCCTCTTTGGTCGAAAGCGTCTCGAAAGTGTTGCCGCAGGCGCAGTGAACCGTCGCCACAACATATTTCGGGTGGATTCCTGTTTTCATGCGTTTAGACCTCCGTATCAGGGTAAATTATACCACAGGGTGAACGCGATGCGGGCAACGGCGTGCGTCGGGCTGTTGTTGACCGCGACGCTACTTCTAACGGGATGCGGCGGCGGAGCGCAAGTCGGTGAGCAGCGCGTCTGCTCGGCAAACACCTTCGTCCCGAACTATGTACCGCAGCTGGAGCGACTGCTCTACTGGGAACGCTTCCCCGTTACGGTTTATTTTGAGCGCAACGCGCACTACTCCGACTACTATCGCACGCTCGCGTTGCAGGGGTTCGACCAGTGGGTGGAGGCGACCAGCTCGGTGGTGCGCTACCGGGAGGTGAGTAGCCCCGATGGAGCGCAAATCACGGTCTACTTCAAACCTGACACGCGCAACGGGCTAACAACCTACACGTTCTACCCCAGCAGCGGGCGGCTGGTGAGCGCGAAAATCGAAATCGGCGTACAGGGCAACAACGCCATCGATATTCGGAGCGTGTCGGCGCATGAGTTCGGGCACGCGATTGGTATCGGCGGGCACAGCACGAACCCCGACGATATGATGTACCCCAACTTCGTGACGAACGTCCCCCTAAAGATTACTCAGAACGACCTGAACACGGCGAAGACAGCGTATTGCAACTACTTTATGGGGCGTTCTCGTGGTGCATCGCCTCAAGGGGAGGAGACGCCAGTTGAGGCGACGATTGTGTGCCCCGCCGCTCCATAAGCTGTTTCAGCACGCCATCGTCAGGAAAGCGTTGTAGCCCCCGCCACGCCCATGTGCGCATCTTGCCCAACTCGCCCAGTTTGTACGCTTTGAGCGCGAGCCAGCGATAGGCGTGCAGCAGCCCCTCGCGCTCAAACGGGTTCGAAGGCGTCCAATGCGCCCCATTCTCGACGGCTCTTCGCAGGTACTGCTCGCTGAGGTCGTAGCGCTCAGTGTAGAGCAGGTGATACCGCCCCAGCTCGGTGAAAATCGCGATGCTTTGGGGATTGTGTCGTGCGCCCTCCTCCAGAAACGTTAGTGCCTGCGGCAGGTTGCGCTGGTTGTCAAACAGAATCATCTGCGCGCCCACGAGATAGCCCGGAACGAAGGTGGGATCCACCCACGTCATAAAGCGGTAGAGGGGCAGGACCTCGCGCACGGGACGATGAAAATGGTGGCGCACATCGAAGTAGGGCTTAACGTTGCGTTCGACATCGCCCCAGAGCCAGCGCGGGTCGCGCTCTGGTTCGGGGATGACGCCCGTTTCGTGGTGGTGGTCGTGCAGCCCGTCCGCGCCGTGGGCAGCGTGGGCGGTTCCGTGTTGCTTTTCGCGCTCGGTCATCGGACGCAGGCGCACGCCGCCGTGGGTGTATTCGTCGGTCTTCGCCCACAGGTACCCGGCGACACTGCCCCGAAACTCGCCCATCACGGACGCCATCGCCTTCTTATCATAGATTGTGAGCGCGTCTAAAGTCTCGGCGCGTTGTGCATGATACGGCGTGGCAAGGCGGATTAGAAGCCCGCTCCCCATCGCACTTAGCGCAATCCCAAGACACGTTAGCACAGTGAACCAACCGCCCATCTCGCTCGATTTTCGGCGTTCTGCCCCAGACTTTGCAGAGGGCGTTATACCCATAATGCCACATCCACAATTTTTGGTGGCGACGCGAGAACCCCCTCGCACCGACAAGGCAAATTTAACGAAACCTTAACGCGCCGTCGCGCATACTCTATCGGCTTACGCCTACAGGAGGCAAATATGAAAGGAATCCGTGTTTTACGCGCGTTAGGCGCGCTGGGCTTGGCGACCGCCGCGATAACCCTCTCCGCGGCGCAGACGCAACTGGTCTTCTGGAACTTCAACGAATCGAACCCACTCGACTCAACCGCGATGCTGACCCCCGAAGCGGGCGTGTTCGCGTCGCAGGCGCAGATCTCTATCTCGCTGGCACAGATTGTCTACAACAACAGCGGTACGGGCTTCCGCGGCTCGCCACTGGATCCGAACAATCAGAACCACCCCAACCCGCCCAACTGGGCGCTGCAGACCACCAGCTATCCTGCACAAGGAGAAAACCCCGGTCAAGCTGGCATCGTGGTCAGTGTGCCCACCACGGGCTACAAGGACATCAAAGTCAAGTTCGATGTGCGCTGGAGCAACACGGCGTCCAAGTTCCTCGCGGTGGAATACACCACCGACGGCGGGAATAACTGGACGCGCGTGCGCACACTGGAAGCACTTGCGGGTGATGCATGGCATGGAAGCCCTGCCCCGAGCGGCTACGGTGAGCTTGTACAAATCGACCTGAGCGATGTTGACGCTGTAGAGAACAATCAACAGTTCGCCTTCCGCGTGGTGACTATCTTTGCTCCTAATACGAACCAATACGCTGCAGCTAATCCAGGTTTTTCGTATGGGCGTGCTGGCACCCTCCGCTACGACCTGATTGAGGTGTTGGGCACGGCGATTCCCAGCGGTCCTGAGGGCGATGTGAACGGCGACGGTTGTGTGGATGACGCTGACCTGCTGCAGGTGCTGTTCAACTTCGGCGGGAACGACGCGGCGTCGGATGTGAACGACGACGGCGTGGTAGACGACGCCGACCTGCT
>JAOAES010000044.1 GCA_026416655.1 Fimbriimonadales bacterium | reverse complement strand
GACTACGCGCAGAGCAGAGGTGAGGTCGCGCTCAGGATCCGCGTTGAGTTTCACGAGTAGCATAAATCCGATGGGCGCCGCCGCTATGACGACAATCATCACGAGGTTGCCCCAGCCGCTGGCGCGCCATGTAATCAGCAGGTCACGCCAGAGCAGCGCCCACACGCCGCGTGGCGTCCACCGCTCCAGCCAACGCAGGGTGCGTAGGGGCTTTTTCGATGCGCTCTCTGCTTTGCGTTCGATATAGACGCGGAACGGGTCGCGTTGTGCGGCGCGCGCCGTCGCTCCCTTGCGCGCCAGCGACGCGCCCACCTCATAGAGCCGATCCCGATAGCGCACCAGCGCGGCGTTGCCCAGCAGAGTCCCCGCCAGCCAGAACGCCAACCCGAACCAGAGCGCGGGGGTGAAGCCGTTGTAGAGAATCAACGCCGCGTCCGCCAGCGCACGCACAGGCAGCAGCAGCGCGTAGGCGGGCGTCCAGTCCACCGCCTGCCCGATGTACGCCGTCAGCCCCAGCCCCGGCTCCGCAACGCGCAACATCCATGCCTTGCCCCCGACCAGCGCGACGCATAACACCGCCCAGCCCATCAGCGCCCACGCCCATCGCTTGCGATAACCACCGCGCCCCGCTATCTCCGCCGCCTCCAGCGCGACGCTCCCCAGCAACGCCGACGAAAAAACCAACAGGTATAGCACAGGATACACCAGCGCCGCCCATGCGCCCACAGCAGGCTGCTGCGCCAGTGTCATCATCCGCAGGCTCGAACCGCCGAACATCAGAATGTAAATCACCAGCAGGAGCAGGAAAAACAGCGCGCCCAGCATCCCCCGAATCAGAATAATCCCCCGAAACAGCGTGAGCGGCGGGAGCGGCGTCGTGAACAGATAATGCACGTCGCTTTCTTGAATCAAAATCTGCGCCGGGCGAAAGACCGACGGGATGACCGTGAACACCACATAGAGCCAGTGGATAATCAGCACGACGCCAACCGAGCGGGCGACGATTTGCTCTGGCGGCAACTCGCCCTGCGGCATGCGGGGCGGCGGCGAGTCGAACAGCGACCCCAGCAGCGCCGCGCCCCAACCGCACAACACAAAGCCGATGACGAGAGTAGTCAGGAGTGCCCTGAGGGGGTTGCCGAACGCGCGGCGCAGCCCGTTCACGAACACGCGCACGGTCTGATACCAGAGTATTCGAGCCACGAGGCGCGTCATCAGCCCCCTATCACCTCAACAGTAATCTGCTCGTTGGTGTAGATACACAGCCGCGCGGCGATGCGGAGCGCCTCTTCGGCGATTTCCCGCGCCGTGAGACTCGTGTGTTTCAGCAACGCCTGCGCCGCCGCCTGCGCATACGCGCCTCCCGAACCAATCCCCACTATGCCCTCGTCCGGCTCCAGCACATTCCCATCGCCGGCGACCACCAGCATCGTGTCGGCGTCAGCGACCACCATCAGCGCGTTCAGGTGGCGCAGCACCCGGTCTGTGCGCCAATCTTTAGCGAACTCGACCGCCGCGCGGCGCAGGTTGCCCCCAAACGCCTCCAGCTTCGATTCGAACCTGTCCATCAACGCCTGCGCGTCGGCGGCGGAGCCGGCAATCCCCGCCAGCACGCGGTTCTGGTAGAGCCAGCGCACCTTGCGAGCGGTGTGCTTCATCACCACCTCGCCGAAGGTCACCTGCCCGTCGGCGGCGAAGGCGGTCTGCCCGTCCCGTCGGACGGCTAAAACGGTCGTGGCGTGCATCGTTGTGTTCATTCGTCTTCCTCCATGCTCAGGCTGGGCAGGGCGCGGCTGACGGTCTGGCGCAGCCTGTCCAGTGTCAGGTGCGTGTAAATCTGCGTGGTGGTCAGGCGGCTGTGTCCGAGCAGCTCCTGCACCGTGCGCAAGTCCGCCCCGCCATCCAGCATATGCGTCGCGAATGAGTGGCGTAGCGTGTGGGGGCTGATGTCCACGCCGATTTGCTTGCCGTAGCGCTTCACGATGCGGTGCAGGCTCCGCGTGGTAAGCCGTTCGCCCTGCGCGTTCAGAAACAGCGCACGAGTGGGCTTGTCAGGGTTGAGCAGCTGCGGGCGCGCGCGCTGCAGGTACTCCACCAACGCCTCATGCGCCGCCTGACCAAACAGCGCCACGCGCTGCTTCCCGCCCTTGCCCCGCACCCGCACCGCCGATTGCTCCATATCCACAGCGTTGATGTCCAGACTCGCCAGCTCGCTCACGCGCAACCCTGTCGCATAGAGTAGCTCCAGAATCGCCCGGTCGCGCACCCGAAGCGGGTCATAGTCCGGTTCGGGCTGCTGCACGAGCTGCTCCGCCTGCGCCGCCGTGAGAAACTTCGGCAGCGGGCGTTTCTGAATAGGCAGGGCGATTCCCGCGCTGGGGTCGTGCGCAAGCCAGCCCATCGCCCGGCAGAACTTGAAAAACGCCCGGAGACAGTAGAGCTTACGCTCCCGCGTGCGACGGCTCGCCGCGCGATGCGAGTCCATCCAGCTGCGCACAAGCCGCTCGTTCAGGTGTTCCACCTGCTCAATCCCCGCGCTCAGGGCGTACTCCACAAACTGCGCGAGGTCGGTTCCATACGCCTTGACGGTATGGGGCGAGCGCGCCGCGCTCAAGTGCGTCAGGAACCGCTCCACAGCCTCGTCTAAGTGCATCGTG
>JAOAES010000026.1 GCA_026416655.1 Fimbriimonadales bacterium | reverse complement strand
CTCGTGGTGGGACAGCCTCAAGGACTGGTTCAGCGACTTGGGCGACTCGTTCGGCGGAAGCAGCGACGGCGGCGGCTTCGGCGATGGTGGCGGTGGCGACGGGGGTGGCGGCGGTGGTGGGGATTGATTCATTTCTGAACTTTACGTGAATTCGAGCCACCCTGCACAAGTAGCGACCTGTTTCCAACCAGTAGAAGAGTTACAAATCTGGCGACTAAAGTCGCGCCCGAGCAAACGGAACCCCACCTACGCCGGGTTTTTGAAATCCGTTAGACGGGATAGGAGAAGCCGGAGGAACCCCTTCCTTTCTGGCGAATCGATATCCCGATGCGTTTCGCTGTGATGCTTGGTCTGCTTTGGTTTGGCAGCGTTGTTAGCGGCTCCACGCAACCCCCTGTGCTTACAGGCGACGGCTGGGAGGCGCGCCCACGCGGGGGCGACGGCGTGCAACTGCGCGTGAACGGCGTGCTGCTCAGTCGCGGTTCGTGGGCGCAGCTCGCTGCACCCGACTGGAGCGCGGGCTACTACAGTTCGCAGGGAACGCCCCCTACGCCCCGACGCGAGGGCGACGCGCTTATCCTGCGCCACCCCGTCAACCCCGACCTCGGCGCGATGACCGAGACGCTGCGCCTCATCGCCCCCGACGCGCTGGAGTGGCGACTGGATGTGGAATGGCGCAGCGAGAAGCCCGCCATCGTGGAATGGTGCATCGGTTTGTGGAACGCCGCGTACCTGCTGGGCGCCACTCTGTCGGGCGAGGGCGAGTTGGCGACCACGACGCTCGACCGTGAGCCGAAAACTTTCCCCGCCGAGCGGCTGTTCTCAGGAACGCGCTTCGCACTACAGAGCCGAATCGCGCACTTAGAGGTACAGGGAGAGAACCTGCACATTCTGGACGGTAGGGGGGCAGGGCGGTGGTGGTCGCGCGAGGTTCCCACCCTATGGGCGGGCGTGTTGCGACGCGATGTGCAGCGAGGCGAGCGCGTGCAGGTGACCGTGCGGTTGCGCCTCACACCGAAGCCGCTGCCCGCGCAGAGTGCGCCCCTGGAAGTTGTCGCCCCTGTAGAAACCGTTTCCGACCGCTGGCTGCCCACGCCGCGCGAGCCTGAGTTGATCCCGCCGCCTAAAATTCTCTGGCGCGACCAGGGCGAGCCGTTCCGTCTGCCCGTAGGGCAACGCGCACGCCTGCACATCGAAGACGAGAGCTATCGCCCCGCCGCCGAAGCGCTCGCACGGGAACTCCAACGCTACGCGATTCTCGCCGATATTCGCGTGGGGCAACCCGAAACGGGTGTGGTCTTTATCGGTGGTAGCCCCGCCCTACAGCGCAAGCATCCTGTGCCCGACCAGCAAGGCGCGTACTATCTGGAGGTCGCCCCTACAGGCGTCAAAATCGTCGGGCGCCTCTCCGAAGGCGCGTTCTACGGCGTGCAGACGCTAATCCAGTGGCTGCAGCCCACGATGGGCGCGTTGCAAGCGTCGCCTGCGCGCATCGTCGACTACCCCCATCTGAAGTGGCGCGGCGTGCATCTGTTCGGCAGCACGCAGCCCGACTTCCTGCCCCGCCTGATTGACAATGTAATCGCGCACGCGAAGTTCAACCGCCTGGTCATCGAGTGTGGCTACGGGCAGTGGGAGACGATTCGCGACGCCTGGGTAGACATCTCCGCGCCGAAGCCTCTCCTGCGCGAAGCGGCGCAGACCGCTCGCAAGAACCTGATAGAGCCAATCCCGCTGATTCAGTCGCTGGGGCATATGTACTGGGCGTTCCGCAACGACGCGAACAAGCATCTGGCGGAAGATCCGGAGACGCCGTGGGCGATTGCGCCTCGCAACCCCGAAACGCGCCCGTTCCTGCAACGCCTCTATGATGAGGTGTTCGAGGTGTTCCAGCCCCGCGATTTTCATATCGGGATGGACGAGGTGACCCTGCGCGGACGGTTCCCTTACCGCCCCGAAAGCGTGGACGCGACGGTGGCAGAGTTGGTCGTGGAGCATACTGAGTGGGCATACGCCGAGTTGAAGCGGCGCGGCGTCGAGAAGGTACTGATGTGGGGCGATATGTTGCTTGCGCCCGGCGAAGCGAACGACGGCGGAGCAACCGCGAAAAGCTCCCAAGAGGCGCGATTTACCCGCGAACGCCTCAGCAAACTGAACGACCTCGTCATCTGCGACTGGCACTACACCCCGACTCAGCCTGAAAACTATACCAGCCTGCCCACCCTGCAAAGCGCGGGATTCGATGAAATCATCGCGACCACGTGGTACAACCCCGACAACATCGCGACCTTCGCAAAGGGGGCACGCCAGCGACGCATCGCCGGACTGTTGCAAAGCACCTGGGCGGGCTACACGCTGAATGAGCGCACGCTTCAGGATACCGAACTGCGCCAGTTCGTGGCGTACCTCATCGCGAGTGCGTATGCGTGGGACGCCGACCTGCCCATGCCCGACCAGCTCCCCTACGATTTCGAACGGCTCTTTATCGAACGGTACTATCGTGAGCCTGTCCCCCTCGAAGCACGCGGCGGATTCGTGGTAGACCTGACGCCGTTCGCAAATGCCGACTTGACGCGATTCAGCCCGCTGTGGAGCGTGTTGCCGTCGGGCGCAGCGCGTCTGGGCGGGCATCGGTTCCAGCTCAGCAGCGGGCGTGCGATGATGCTCGCCACCTACCTTGCGCCCGACTCGCTGCCCAAAGAGGTGCGCCTGACGCTCAATCGCCGAGCGCGCACGCTTTACCTGTTGCACACCACCGGCTGGCAGATCGAGACGGGCAGTGAGGTGGGACGCATCACTGTCGAGTACGCGGACGGAGCGCAGGCGGAGCAGTCGGTCGTGTACGGGCGACATGGGCGCGCGTGGAACGACCCGCTGTACGCCCTGGAAGGGCGACCGCTGTGGCGGGCGCAAGGCGCAAACGGCGAACGGGCAACAGTGCGCCTGCTGCAATGGACGAACCCCCACCCCGAAAAGACCATTCGTGCGATACGGTTCACCGCCATAGACCCCGTCGCGGGCTGGACTTTGCTGGGGCTGGCAGGGGAGGAGTAGTCCCGTCTACACGCTGAACGCCGTTAGAAGCACCCGCTCGCGCGTGGCTTGCATCACGAGCAGGCGCGCCTCTTTCTCGTCTTTCGGGTCGCCGTAGCGCACGCATAGGGGCATCTCCCGACGCAGGGTTCCGATGGAGGGCAGGTTCACGCGCTGCACAGTATTCGGACGCCCCTGTCGGATTTCCAGTCGCGCCACCCTGTCTTGGGCGACCCCATAAATCTGGGCTGGCGATTTGTCCGTAGCGCGCACCAGTGCCACGAACCGATAGCCGTTCGTATAAAAAGCACTCCACTGAACCGCCGAGCGCGGGATTTGCATCACGAGGCTCTGGATTTCGCCGCCCAGCAGGTCTTCGGGCGCGAGGTAGAACTGGTCGTTTAGCAGGGGCTTCTCCAGCACGTAGTAGTAGGGGGCTTGCTCCTGATGGTCATAGCAGATAATGCGCGCCACGCCCTCCGAATCCACCAGCCTGCCGATGGGCACCGTACGGGTCGGCGGCTCCGAAATGAGTTCCTTCTCGGTCCAGCGCCAGCCTGCGCCGTCTGTGTAGAGCAGGATTTTACCTTCGTGGGCGGGCTGAAGGGCATACAGGTCGCGTTGCAGGCGATGGGGCTGCGTGCGCACCTCGCGCCACTGCCCCCCTTCCCACACGCGGAAACGAATGCGCACCTCGTCCAGCGTCAGCAACTGCGTCGGCTGACGCGGGATCGCCAGCACATCGAAGCTAAGCGTCTCCTTCGGCAGTGTTTCCTGCCAGACCTGTTTGAGCATAGCGGCTCTCGGAGTAAGCAGTATACCCTCTGTCCCCACTCTCTGGGCACAGCGTCGAGGATTAGCGTTCCCCTTCCATCTGCCTGAGCAGGGTCTCCAGCTGTTTCATGCGTTCGCCGTAGGTTGCCCAGTCGCCGTTGCGAAGCGCATTTTGCGCATCGCGGTAGACGCGGTTCGCCTCGCGGGCGAGCGTGCGCAGGTCGGCGGGCGCAGCGGACGGCGCAGGGGTGGGCGTAGCAGGTGCCGTTGCACCGTTCTGCGCCACGCGCGGCGGGGTGCGTCCCACGCGCCGAGTGAGCAGCAGTTGCAGTCCCTCCTCTACGGTGTCGGTCATCACGACACGCTCGCCACTGGCAAGCACCACTTTCTTCAGTTCGGGAATCGCTCCCTCCGTGCGCGCCTGCAGATAGATGGGCTTGAAATAGAGCATCGCCTGCCCCAGCGGGATAATCAGTAGGTTGCCCCGAAACACCTGCGAGCCTTGCTGGTTCCACAGGTTCAACTGCTGCGTGATTTCAGGATTCTGATTGATACGCGCTTCGATTTGCTCCGGACCATACACCGCCTTCTGCTTCGGGAAGCGGTACAGCATGAGTGCGCCGTAGCGGTCGGGATCGCAGTGCGCCGTGAGCCACGCCACGAGGTTTTTACGCTGCTGGGGGGTGAATGGCAGGGTCAGCATGTAGCGCGGTTGCTGCTCGCCCGGCGGCTGCATAATCACGTAGTACGGCGTCATCGGCGCGGTCTCGTTGTTCTGGAGTATCTCGCGCGCGATCGACCACACGTCCTCCTTGTTGAAGAAGATTCGGGCATCGGTGGTGTGGTACAGCTCCAGCAGCTGCGCCTGTACTTCGAACAGGTCAATCGGGTAGCGGATGTGCTTGCGCAGGTTCTCAGGCATCGCGCTGAGCGGTTTGAACACATTCGGATACGCCTGTGCGTAGGCGCGAATCAGCGGGTCGCTCTCGTCGGCGATATAGAAGTTCACTTCGCCCGTGTAGGCGTGGATGGTCGCCTTGACCGAGTTGCGCAGGTAGTTGAACTGGCGCACGATACGGTCGCGCGAGAAGAACGGGCGGCTGTAGGGGTAGTTGCGGCTGAAGGTGTAGCCATCGTAAATCCACACGATTGCCCCGTCGTGAATCACGGGGTAGGCGTCCTCGTCCCAACGGATGAAGGGCAACATCGCCTGCACACGCTCGCGAATGTTGCGTCGAAAGAGCAAGCGCGACTCAGCGTTCAGGTCGCCCGTGAGCATGATGTTCTGGTCTGACAAGCGGATGGCGAACATCAGGCGCGTGAGCAATCCGCCAATCGGCACGCCGCCGTCGCCACTGTAGGTGGTGTAGACATTCTCCTCCGCGTCGCCCGCGCCCACCAGCTTGGGGTAGTCCAGCTCCTTCAGATTCGAGCGTACAATCGCGTAGCGGTTGAGGTTCTCGCCGAAGTAAATGGCGGGGTTTGTCAACTTCAACGGCTCCTGAACCGGCTCGGCTATCTGGGGTGGCAGGTTGCGAATCCAGAACACGGGCTGTCCCTCGCCTGTCGCCTCGTTCACCGGGTTCATCGCCAGCCCGTAACCGTGCGTATAGAGCAGGTGCAGGTTCTGCCAGCGTTGCGCAGGGGCGGGCAATCCCTCCAGGTTCAGCTCACGCACCGACAGCAGCACCTGTCGCAACGCGCCGTTTACTTCGTAGCGGTCGACGTCGATGTCCACGAACGCATAGTAGGGTTTGAGCGCCTGCAATCCGTTATACACTTGCCGCAGCGGGCGGAAGTCCCACAGGCGCAGGTTCCCCAGCGTGCCCTGCGCGCTCTGTAAGTCGGCAGCAGTCAGGTCATCACGCACATCCATCACGCGCACCTGAATCTTGTCAAGGTTATAGGCGCGGCGGGTGAACTCCAGATGGCGTTCGATATACGGACTCTCACGCTCGAGCTGATTGGGCACGACCACGAATCGCTGTACAAGCGGGGGATACACCAGCGAGGCAGCAACCCAGAACAGCAGCACCGCCGCGAAGCCGCCGATTGGCAGCAGCAATCCCGCCCCCCGCCGTAAACTCACCAGGCACAACACGGAGGCAACCAGCAAGCCGAACACCGTAATCGTCAGAATCGGCAGGCGTGCGTGGATGTCGGTATAGCCCGCGCCAAAGAACTGGTCATGCTCGGAGAACACCAAATCGTAGCGCGCCAGCCACAGATACCACGCAAACGTGAGCAGGAACAGCACCGCCAGTATCAGCATATGCGGTTTCACCGACGGCAAAAAAGTCGGCATTCCGCCCAGCCAGCCCAGCGCGCGGTTGAAATAGTAGAACGCGCCAATCCCCACCAGTGCAATCAGCGCGGTGAATACCAGCAGCCCCGACAGGAACGACAGGAACGGCAGGCGAAACATGTAGAACCCGATATCCATGCCGAACAGCGGGTCTTTCAAACCGACGGTCTGCGCGTTCTGGAACAGCATCAGGTCGTGCCAGTACGCGCTTGCACTCAGCCCCACGAAGATAGAAAACACCAGCGCGCCCAGTACAAGCAGATAATAGGTTCCCCGTCGCACGGCGCGGGTGATGCGCACAATCCGCCCCCCACGAATGGCTAAATCGGGTTCGTCCGACGCGCCCGCGATGCGATTGGCTATCATCAGGTTCACCAGCGCGAAGGCGAAGAACCCAACCGCCGTCAGCAGAAACAAAATCCAGCGCAGCGCGAGGATACGCCCGAATATCTGGGGGTAGTTCACATCATGCACAAACCAGAGGTAGTCGGTGTACAGGTTAACCAGAACGCCCCCAAACAGCATCACGAACAGGATGACCGCAATCACGCCTGTCGCGAATTTCTGACGGGTTTCCATACAGTGTATTGTACCTGTCGTGGGGGCGTTGAGTATCCCATCTCTCACCGGCGAGCCTCAGGGGATGATTTGGCGCAACGCACAGACGAACGCAATCGCCGCCGTGTTTCCCGCGAATGTGCAGGTCATCGAGTCGTTCAACGCGCCGCGCACTTGGAACGACGTGGCGATACGCATTATCCGTCGCCCTGGAGGCGGGTTCTGTGTGGAGATTTGGCTCACCTACATGTGCCCCAACGGCACGCTGTTGGATTCCGCGCTCGTGGAGCGACGCTGCTTCTGAACCCCCATAGCCAGTAAAGCCCATGCGGGCAGGCTCCGACGCCTGCCCGCGCTTTCTTTAAATCCCCGTCCGCCTCAAATCCTCCCCGCCTGAACCAGGGCGAATCGGCTTCACGCTTGCCACATATTCTGGCTCGTAGTCGATGAGCTTCAGCCAGTCTTCCATCACATCGGACTTGGGGAAGATTTCGTTCTCGCGGTACTCCATCTCGATGGCGCGTTTGAGGTCGTCGGGGCGGATGCCGTGTTCCACGCTCGGCTCCTCAATC
>JAOAES010000072.1 GCA_026416655.1 Fimbriimonadales bacterium | reverse complement strand
GTCAAGGTAGAGGGCAACGCGCGATGGGTTTTCGGCGCGGTCAGGGCGTCGGGCGGCTCCGCCTCCAGCACACCCCGCCGATAAAGATACTTCAGAAACGCCCGCGCTGCGCTCAGCTTCCGCGCGATGCTCGACTCGCTCATGGACCGACGGCGCAGGTAATGAATAAACCCCTCCCACAGCGAAGAGTCCCATTCGTGCGGGTCGGTACGTTCTGCGCGTTTGAGGTAGGCGCAGAACTGCGCCAGGTCTACCGCATAGGCGTTCACGGTGTGCGGTGAGACCTGACGCTCTCGCGCTAAGTAGTCCAGAAACGAGTCGACATAGGCGTCCATCGCTATCTTTGCAGTCGATTATCGAATATATCCAGCAGCGGTACGGGACCTCCTGCCGTTACGACGGTTGGCATTTTGCCATCCCATTTCTCGATGGCTTTCATCTGCGCTTCGATTTGGCGCAGGCGCACAAGTTCGGGCGTCACATTCTGTTTCTGGATGCGCAATGCCTCGGCTTCGGCTTTGGCGCGTTCGATCTGCTGCTGCGCTTCCAGTTTCACGCGCTGCAGGTCGCGCTCGGCTTTGAGGGCTTGCTGCTGCGCCGTGACCTTCGCCTCAATCGCCTGATTGAACGCCTCGCTGAAGTTGAAGTCGGTAATCGACATCGCCACCACCTGAATACCGAAGCGGTTCAGCCGTTGTGAGAGGCTACTCTCAATGGCGTCGCGCACTTCAGGGCGTTTGGTAATCAGTTCCTCCGCTGTGAAACGCGCGGTAGTGGCTTTCACCGACTCCTGAATCGCGGGTTTGATAATACGGTCCACATACTCGTTGCGCAGTTCGCGAAAGATTCGCACGACGGCGTTCGAATCCAGTGCGTAGTTCAGGGTCACCTGGGTTTTGACGACCTGCAAGTCTTTCGAGGCGGCTTCAGCGGGGGCTTCGTAAGCGTGTACCTGAACGCTCATCAGCTCGACGGTTTTGATGTAGGGCGGCAGCAGGGTATAAAAGCCCTCGCCCAGCACCTGTCCTGTGGGTGCGCCGAACATCAGCACCACGCCTCGATAGCCCGCAGGCACCTGTCCGAAGCTCGCCGTGAGCAGAGCGGTAATCAGCAGCACCAGTCCCGCAACGACGACGGAAGCAATTGTGGAGAGCGCAGACTCTCCTTCTTTGCGTGCCGATGCAGAGCGAAATAGTAGACCGAAGGCAATCAGCAGCCCGATTGCCCACACAATCAGCTTGAGGAATCCCATATCTCCCCTCCTATCCCAGCCTATTTTACTGAGATTCAGGAGAAACTGTTCCCACTACCCTGCCTCGCCTTCCACTTCGCCGACTTTGAGTTGCAGCTCGCTGCGCAGCTCGATACGCTCGATCTTGCCGTCGCGAATCCACACGATGCGGTCGGAGATGTCCAGCATCTTCAGGTCGTGCGTGGCGGAGATAATCGTCACGCCGCGCTCCTTGTTGAGCCGTTTGAGCAACTCGATAATCTCCTTGCCCGTTTTGAGGTCGAGGTTGCCTGTCGGCTCGTCAGCGAGGATGATGGAGGGATTGTTCGCCAGCGAGCGGGCAATCGCCACGCGCTGTTGCTGTCCGCCTGAGAGTTCGGTGGGCTTGTGGTGCAGGCGTCCGCCCAGCCCCACGAGGGTCAGCAGCTCCACGCCCCGCTCGCGCGCCTCATCCGCATTGACGCCCGCGAACACCATCGGGAGCGTCACATTCTCCAGCGCGGTCATGACGGGGATCAGGTTGAAGGTCTGGAAGATGTAGCCGATGCGGTGGCAGCGCAAGAAGGCAAGTTCCTGCGGATCCAACTGCGCCATGTCCACGTCGTCGATGAACACCGAGCCTGAGGTGGGTTTATCCAGCCCACCAATCATATTGAACAGGGTGCTTTTGCCCGACCCCGAGGGACCCATTATCGACAGATACTCGCCACGATAGATGTCCAAGTTCACGCCGTCGAGCGCGCGCACGGTCAGTTTGCCCATCTGGTACTCTTTGACCACATCGCGCACGCGCACCACGAACTCGGTGGCCGCGCCTTCGCTGGCGGGTTGCTGGATTGTCGTCTGTGTCTGCGCCATCACGCAAGGTAGATTCGCGCTTTTTCAGGGATTTCCTGCTAAAGCTGGCGCAGGGTATACTCTTGGCGCTTCTATGAAATCCTTGCCGAGAGTCTCGTTGTCTGGGTCGGTCGAGCGCGGCTACTCCATCTGGTTTGTGATGGTGGTCGCGCTATTTTTGACCAGCCTGCTGGTTTCTAATATCATCGCGGCGAAGATTATCAGCGTCGGCGGGCTGGTGATGTCGTCGGCGATTGTGATTTTCCCGGTGAGCTATATCATCGGCGATGTGTTGACGGAGGTATATGGCTATCGGCGCGCGCGGGTGGTTATCTGGATTGGGTTCGCGTGCAACCTGCTGATTGTGCTGATTATTACGGCAGCGATTGCGATGCCCCCCGCGCCGTTCTGGGAACATCAGCGGGCGTTTGAGACGGTGCTGGGCGTCGCGCCGCGCTTGATGCTGGCGTCGCTCACTGCCTATCTGGTGGGCGAGTTCACCAACTCCTATGTGCTGGCGAAACTCAAAATCGCCACGAACGGACACTGGCTCTGGACGCGCACAATCAGCTCCACCATGATTGCCCAGTTGCTGGACACGGGTCTTTTCACGGCAGTCGCGTTCGCAGGAGTATATCCCGCCGCAGAACTGGTGAAAATCAGCCTGATCGAGTGGGGCGCAAAGACTTTTTACGAAGCACTGGCAACGCCGTTGACCTATCTGGTGGTCGGTTTCCTGAAGGCGCGCGAAGGCGTCGATGTGTACGACACCGACACGAAGTTCAACCCCCTGCTGGTGTGGGAGTAGCCTACTTGAGTAGCGGCGACTCCCAGTAGATGTAGGTCGTACAGGAGTCCTTTGCTTCGGCGGTGTTCTGCGTGCGCGCCTGCACCGCGCCTGCGAACGCGATAATCGCTATCGCCCAGAGAAGCCACACGAGATACTTTTTCATGGCGTACACTTGTTAGAGTCGCACACGGGCGGGGAGGATTCGTTTCAGTCCGCACTTTGCTCAGAGGCGGCTTGCTGAAGAGCGTCGATGACTGTCTGACTATCGAGCGCTGTCAACGCGAGGTCTAACAGTTGCTGCAGCGTGTCTGCGGTCGTGAGGCGTTCGAGGGCGGGCTGCGCCTCTGCAGCGGTCTCTTCGCCGAATCGTCGCGAGAGTACAAGCGATAGAGCGTTTCTTAGCCCTTCGGCGCGTCCTTCGGCGAACCCTTCCGCGATGCCCTTCTGTATCGCCTGGCGCTCTAGGCGCGACACGAAGGGCGTGTCCATCTCGCGTTTATACTCTTCGATGAACTCTTCTACCTGACGCTCCAGAGTATCTGGCAACATAAGCACCCACTCCATCAACCGCAGCAGTTGCGCACGGTCGTCTACATTATACCCATGCTCCCACATCAGCGAAATTAGCTGCTTTCGCGCCTCGAAGCGCGCCTGCACATCGTTTGCCGCGCCTATCGCTCGCCGAAACGCCAAAAGCATCAGCGCTGCGGGATTCCCCTTCTCCGCCTCGCGCGAGAGAAACGCTTCATCCAAATCCAGCAGCTTGATGGTACGGAACCGAAAATCGAGCCGCGTGCCTGCTAACTCCCGCACATAGCGTCTCGGATGCCAGCGCGGATTGCTGTCGCCCAAAATGACGATGCTGGCGATGTCCATACGCAGTTCCAGCCACAGTCGGGCGTAGTAGGTGAAGACGCGCTCTTCCAGCGCGCTCTGATATTGGCTCTGCGCCTCAAAATGGAGCAGCACGCCGCGCGGATCGCCATTTTTGAGCCACACTTTGACTAGGCGATCGGTGAGAAGCTTGCCCGTTTCGCTTTCGCGAGCAAGCTTGCGCAGTTCATTATCGAGAAACTGGGGAGGCTGCGTCCAATCGATCATTTCGTCCAGGTCGGAAAGCATGAGCTGGACAAACTCGCGAAAGAAGACCGTGATGAACTCCTTCCACGCGGCGTCGTAGTCGGGACGCTCAACCTCCATGTGCTAGCCCTCCAGACTTGCTTTTGCAGGCACAACTTCCCCTGCCTGGCGCGTCAGGAAATGCACTTCCCGCACGCCGTTGCGCAGCAAGTGGAGCCGCGCCTCTTCCAGCCCGAAACCGACCTGAGCGGGGCGATGGCTGTCGTCGCCGATGCAGAACTTCACGCCCATCCGCGCGCCCAGCTGCACAATCCAATCGGCGGGATAGGGCTGGTCTAAGCCCTTGCGCAGCGCGGAGGTGTTTACCTCCACACGCGCCCCAACCGCCCG
>JAOAES010000059.1 GCA_026416655.1 Fimbriimonadales bacterium | reverse complement strand
GTCTGCCCCAGGCTGCGGATGCGCACGCGCATGCCGACCTCCCAGGGCGTCGGCGCAGTTTGGGGTGTGGGCGGGGTCGCCTCTGGAGATTGCGCGGCGCGGGCTTTGTCCATCAAGACGGTGAGTTGCTCGCGGAGCTGGGCGGTCTGTTTGCTCTCGCGCGGGGCTTGGCGCAGCTGGCGCAGGATTTGCTCCGCTTCGGCGCGGAGCCGCTCGAGGTACGCCTCCATCTCCTGCTGGGCGCGCTGTTTCGCCGTGCGTTTCTCCTGCTCCAGCGCGGCGCGCTCCTCGTTCAGGCGCGCTTCTTTTTGGGCGAGTTCAGCGAGTTTCGCTCGCCATTCGGCTTCCGCTTGCTCGGCAGCGCGGCGGGCGCGGTCTAAGTCCTGAATCATCTCGGTCAGGCTGACCTCCTGTGCGCCCAGCGACTCGGTCGCCCGCGTCGCCACGCGCTCGGATAGCCCCAATCGTCGCGCGATTTCGATGGCGTGGCTCGCGCCCGGCACGCCCATCAGCAGGCGGTAGGTCGGCTGCAGCGTCTCCAGGTCGAACTCCATCGCGGCGTTGATAAGCAAGGGGTGGTGATAGGCGAAGGCTTTAAGTTCGCCGTAGTGGGTGGTGGCGACGACGCGCGCCTCGCGCTCCAGCAGGGTCTGCAGAATCGCCCGCGCGAGCGCGGCGCCCTCGGTGGGGTCGGTTCCCGCGCCGAGTTCATCGAGCAGCACGAGGCTATAGCGTCCCGCCTGCTCCAGATAGCGAATGATATGGCGCATATGCCCCGAAAAGGTCGAGAGCGACTGTTGCAGGCTCTGCTCGTCGCCGATGTCGGCGTACACGCCGTTGGGGATGGCGATGCGCGAGTTCTCCTTTGCGGGGATATGCAGTCCCAGCAGGCTCATCAGGGTCAACAGCCCCAGCGTCTTCAGGCTGACGGTTTTCCCGCCTGTGTTAGGACCTGTAATCAACACGCCGAGCCACTCGCGCCCCAGTTCGATGTCGATGGGCTTGACGACCTCGCGCGGGATTATCGGGTGGCGCGCGCCGCGCAGTTTCCACACGCCCTCCGTGTTAATCTGGGGCATCACGCAGTCCCAGTCCAGGGCGAGCCTACCGGCGGCGATAATCGCGTCGAGTTGCGCCAGCGCGTCGACGGTTTCCCAGAGCGCGCCCGCGTCCGCTTCCACCGCACGCGACAGCCCGTATAGAATCGCCTCGATCTCCTCCTGTTCAGCGGCTTGCAGCTCGCGCAGGCGGTTGCCGAGTTCGACGAGCGATTCGGGTTCGATAAACAGCGTTGCGCCGCTTGCGCTGGCGTCGTGGACGATGCCTTTCACGCGCCCGCGCGAGTCGCTGCGCACGGGCAGGCAGTAGCGTCCACTCCGAATCGTGTAGTGGGGTTCCTGCAGGGCGTCGCGCAGGCTGTGGATGAGCCGTTGCAGTTCTTCGGTGATGCGCTTATGCAGGCGTTGCTGGTCACGGCGCAGCTGGGCAAGGCGCTCGCTCGCGCTGTCCAGCACCTCGCCTGAAGGGGCGATGCACAGCCCGATTTGCTTCTCCAGCGCGCTCAGCGTATGCAGCCGTTCGGCATGAACGGCGAGGCGCGGGTAGCGTTCCGCACGGGGCAGCAGGTGGCTTTTGTAAAGGCGCGCGCCCTGCAGGAGCTTCTGAACCGTCAGCAGCTCTTCTGGGCTGAGTACGCCGCCCTTCTCGGCTTTTTGCAGAGCGGGACGCGGCTCAGGAACACGCAAGGGCGGAGGCGGCTCGCGCATCAGCAACCGCGCCGCGTCGTCTGTCTCCTGCAGGCGCAGGTTCACGAGAGCCTCGTCGCGGCTCAGCGCGCGCGCCAGTGCGGACTCACGACCGAACGGCGTCTCGGCGCGTCTCGCCCACTCCTGGCGCACATAGTCCAGCTCCAGTACCTTGAGCGTATGCGCGTCCCAGTCCACGCCAGGATTGTACCAGAATCAGGTACAATCTTCTCCCGGAGGCATCCTATGAACACGCCTGCAGAGCTACGCTATACACGAAGCGACGAATGGGTGCGAATCGAAGGCGAGATTGCGACCATCGGCATCACTGACTACGCTCAGTCCGAGCTGGGCGATATCGTGTTTCTGGAACTGCCCGAACCCGGTCGCTATCTGCAGACCGACGAGACCTTCGGCGTCATCGAATCGGTCAAAGCCGCTTCCGACCTGTACGCCCCCGTCGAGGGCGAAGTGGTCGAAGTGAACGAATCGCTGCAAGCCGCGCTGGAGACGATTAATCAAGACCCCTACGGCAAGGGCTGGATGATTAAAATCCGCATGCAAGACCCCAGCCAAGCCGAGAACCTGATGAGCGCGGACGAGTATAAGAACTACCGTCAAATCTGAGGTTGCCCGATGCGTTATATTCCCCACACCGAGCAAGATATTGAGCAGATGCTGGAGGCGATTGGCGTCGCCTCGATTCGAGAGCTGTTTCGCGACATCCCCGACGACCTGTATATCGAGGGCGCGCTGCCTGTGCCGCCGGGCTTGGACGAACACGCGCTATTCAAACGCCTCAGCCAGCTCGCCGCAAAGAACGCTGATAGCACGCGGTATATCAGTTTCCTGGGCGCGGGCGCGTACGACCACTTCATCCCCGCCGCCGTAGGCGCGATTATCAGTCGGGGCGAGTTTCTGAGCGCGTACACGCCCTACCAGCCCGAAGCCAGTCAGGGGCTGCTGCAGAGCATCTTCGAGTTCCAGACGATGGTCTGCGAGTTGACGGGGATGGATGTGGCGAACGCCTCGATGTACGACGCCTCCACCGCGCTCGCCGAGTCCGCGCTGATGGCGTGCAACATCACGGGGCGTTCCAAAGTGGTAGTCTCGCAAGGCGTGCATCCGCACTACCGGCAGGTGCTGCGCACTTACCTGTGGACGAACAGTCGCCAGCTGGTGGAAATCCCCACACGCGAGGGCATCACCGACGCCGACGCGCTGGCAGCGGCCGTGGATAGCGAAACCGCCTGCGCTATTCTGCAATATCCCAACTTCTTCGGCTTGATCGAGCCGCTCGCGCCTTTGGCGGAGACGGCGCATCAGGTGGGCGCGCTCGCGATTGCGTGCGTCGACCCGATTGCGCTGGGCGTGCTGAAACCGCCGGGCGAATACGGCTACGACATCGTGGTCGGCGAGGGACAGGGGCTGGGCAACGCGATGGGCTTCGGTGGACCGATGCTGGGGCTGTTCGCGTGCAAACAGGAGCATCTGCGACGCATTCCGGGGCGCATCGTGGGGCAGACCACCGACGCCGAGGGCAGGCGCGGCTTCGTGATGACCCTGCGCACGCGCGAGCAAGACATCCGCCGTGAGAAAGCCACCTCCAACATCTGCACGAACGA
>JAOAES010000292.1 GCA_026416655.1 Fimbriimonadales bacterium | reverse complement strand
AGTCGCGCCTGCGGCGCGTTGAACATAATCTTGCTGGGCATGGGCATCATGTCCAGCTGGCGTTTCACCGCCTCCACGACTTTCGGGTGGCGGTGTCCCAGCGCGAACATCCCGTAGCCGCCCAAGCAGTCCAAAAACTTGCGTCCCTGCGCGTCCCAGATATAACAGCCCTCGGCGTACCACTCTACGCCCAGCCCTGCGAAGCGCAGCACCTTCGCCAGTCCGGGGTTCAGATGGCGTTCGGTCAGCTCGGCGATGGCGTCGGTAAACGCCTCCGGGTTCTCAGGAAAGTGAATCATGCTTCGTTGCACCTCGTGAGGGATTATACCTGTTTGCGGGTTTCCACACTCCCAGTTCTTCCAGTCGCTGTGCCAGCGTCGCTAATGGCAGCCCCACTACATTGAAGTAGCACCCCTGCACCTTCTCAATCAGCAGCGCGCCGTATTCCTGAATGCCGTAGGCTCCGGCTTTGTCAAACGGCTCGCCGGTGGCGATGTACCAGCGGATCCACTCGTCGCTAAGGGGGCGGAAGGCAACGCGCGAGCGGGGGGCGTCTTGAACTATTTGCACGGTTTGCCCGCCTTGACGCAGCAGTAGGCACAGGGCGGTAATCACAGTGTGCGTGCGCCCTGAGAGCAGGCGGAGCATTTCGTAGGCTTCCTGCTCGTCGGCGGGCTTGCCCAGCACGCGCCCGTCGATCACGACCAGCGTGTCGGCGGCGATAATCAGCGCGTCGGAGTAGCAGGGCGCGACCGCTTCCGCTTTGGCGCGGGCTAACCGCTTGCCCAGCAGGGCAGGTCGCGCCGAATAAGTAGGCAGATGCTCTTCAATCTGCGCAGGATGCACCTCGAACGGTCTGCCGAACAGCCGCATCAACGCCCGCCTGCGCGGCGACTGCGACGCCAGCACCCAGCGCAGTGTCTCCATCCCTCAGTCCACCGCCGCCTCGAGGAAGCTGCGAATGTCTTCCTCGCTCATGTTCGGCTCGCCGGGCGCGACATTATTCAGCTTGCCCTCCAGCATCCACCGCTCCAGCTGATCCACAAGGTCGAACAGGTGGTCGAACGAGTCCACGATGAACAGCAGCGGCTGGTAGTGGTCGATCTCAAAGTACTGGTTAATCACCCACTCCAGCTGGATGGGGTAGCGTTGCACATCGGGCGATTCGATGGCGTGGGCGATTTCGCCGTAGGAGCTGAGCAGTCCGCTACCGTACACTTTCAGCTCGCCGTTCTTGCCGCGCATCAGCCCGAACTCGATGGTGAACCAGAAGAACCGCGCCAGCGCACGGGTGATACTGATGATGCGCTGCACCTGTAGCTCGGGGTCTTTGATTTCCTGTACGAGTCGCGCGGCGGTGTGCGCCGCCTCGCCGAAGCGCACCAGCGTATCCGCAAACCGCTTATCCGTGTGCATCGGCACATGTCCGGCAATATCGTGGAAGATGTCGGGTTCGGGCAGGTAGTCCAGCGAGTTGATGTCGCGCACGGTAATCGTGGTGGGGAACTCGCGGCGGCGCAGGCAATCGAAGAAGATATACGCGGGCACATAGCCGGAGACCGCCTTCGCCTTGAATCCGGTCAGCGGCGCAAGGAACTGGTTCACATCGTCCAGACGCGGCACGCGGTTCGGGTCTAAGCAGAGTTTGGACACGCCCTCCAGAAACTTCTCCGTCGCGTAGCGTTGCCAGCGGTCTTGAATGCGGGCGTAGAGCCGTCGCCACGCCTCATGGTTCTCCTCCGAATAGAGTTCGTAGGGCTGCTCGATATACAGCTCGCCGCGATTGCGAGCAATCTCGATAAACGGGGCGCGAGTGGTGGTCAGCCCCATGCCCGGATACAGCCGTGTCTCAGTAAGCGCCATCGCTTTCATCCTCCGCGCTATAGGATACCTGATTGAGTTGCTCCTGCTGGGTTTCGTGACTGGCTGAAGTGCAGACGCGGGCGAGGGGTGGTCGCCCACGTCTCGCTTGAGAAAGCTCTTTGCTGCGGGGCGCGTCCGCGCCGCCACCGAGTTGGGAACATCTTTGGAGCGTCCATCGCCCGCGTGGGGGCGCTATTCCATCATTCCCAAAAACTCGTTGAAAAAGGGGCGGCTGTCCCAGGGACCTGGCGCCGCTTCGGGGTGATACTGCAAGGTAATCACCTTCAAATCGCGATGGCGTACACCCTCGACCGTGTTATCGTTCAGGTTGATATGCGTCAGTTCCAGCCCAGTGCCTTTGAGGCTCTCTAAGTCTACCGCGTAGCCGTGATTTTGGGAGGTGATGTCCACGCGCCCTGTGAGCAGGTTCTTAACTGGATGGTTGCCGCCGCGATGCCCGAACTTGAGTTTGTAGGTGCGCGCGCCCAACGCCAAACAAACCAGCTGATTGCCCAAGCAGATGCCCGCCATCGGAACCTTGCCGAGCAGCTGGCGCACGGTGTCCACCACAGGCTGCAGGCGTGCAGGGTCGCCCGGACCGGGCGAGAGCAGCACGCCGTCGGGCTGGTAGGCGAGTATCTCTTCAGCGGGGGTTGTAGCTGGCAAGATGATGGAGCGCACGCCCAAACTCGCCAGCCGGCGCGGGATGTTCCACTTCACGCCGCAGTCCAGTATCGCCACGCGCTTACGATACCGGTCGTCAGGCGCGTCGATGGACTCGATTCCGTCGTAGCCCCACTTGTAGGGCTGCGGAGTGGTCACGCGATACACGAAATCCTCTTCCTCGTAGCGTGGGGTGGTCTGCAGGCGGTGGAGGGCTTCTTCGGGCGTCTCGTCGGTGGTGATGGTCGCCATCATCACGCCGTGATAGCGCACACGCAGCGTCACGGCGCGGGTGTCCACGCCGCTCATGGCGACCACACCGCGCTCGGCTAAATAATCGTGAAGGTCGTCGCGCGCGCGCCAGTTGGAGGGGGTGTCGCACGCCTCGCGCACCACAAAGCCTGCTGCCTGCGCCTGACGCGACTCGTCATCCTCGCCGTTCACTCCGTAGTTGCCAATCAGCGGGTAGGTCATTAGCACAATCTGCCCCGCATACGAGGGATCCGTGAGGATTTCCTGATAGCCCGTCATGCTGGTAGTGAACACCAGCTCGCCAGTCGTTCGACCAGTCGCGCCGAGCGACTCGCCCGTGAACACACTGCCGTCTTCCAGCACCAGATAGGCTTTCATTCGGCAGGAAAGTATACCTTGCGCCGCGCGTCCACCGATTCGTAGCCCTTTGCGAATCTATTAGGTAAAATCTTCAGCGAGGAGGTAAAAGATGCGCAACATAAAGTTGCTGATTTTGCTGAGTTTCGTGCTGGTGAGCGGCTGTGGACGCGAAGCAGTCAAACGCGAACGCCCGCCGTATACGCCTGTGAATATCAAGTTGACCTCCGCGCAAACGGATGCGCACCAGAAGTTCGCCCTCGACCTGATTCGTGAGACCTGCCTGCACTACGCCGACCAGAACCTCATCTTTTCCCCGCTGAGCGTGCAGATAGCCCTCGCAATGACCGCCCATGGAATCGACAACGCCAACTTCAAGGAGATTGCCCGCGCGTTTGGGATGCCGAACGCGACGCGCGATGCGTTCAACCAGTTCCACAGTCAGCTCTACGCCCTGTTCAAACGCCCCAGTGAGTTTGTCGCCGCCGACTCGGTGAACGCCCTCTTCTACAATCAGTTGGGCGCGCTGAATCCCGATTTTGAGCAGACGCTGCGCAACCGCTACAACGCCGAGATACGAACTTTTGACCCTGCTGACCCTTCAGGCAGCGCCGCCGCGATGAACGACTGGGTCAAACAAGCCACCAACGGCGAGATTGAAAAGCTCATCGAAGAGACCGATGTGGACAACCTTTCCCTTGGCTTCTTCTTGAACGCTTTCATACTGGACGCTGAGTGGGACGAGCGTTTCAATCAGGCAGGTGAGCATACATTCTATCCCGAAACAGGCGAGCCGCGTCCGATTCCGATGCTTCGACGGGAAGGCATCGCTGCGTACGCGGATGCGACGACGATTATCCTACGTGTACCGTTCAAGGGCGGTGAAGTCAGCTACTATATCCTGATGCCCCGCCAAGGGCGCGATGTAATACATCACGACGACACGCCGTTCAACGAGCCGATTACCTTGAACCAGCTCCTCCAGCAGCTGACGCCCCAACGATGGAAGGCGCTGCGTGCGAAGGTACAAGGAGGCGACAGTACGGAGCTGTTCATGCCCCGTTTCAATCTCGCTTCCACTCTTGAGTTTGAACAGCCGCTGCGACGGCTGGGGATAGTCGAAGCGTGGGAGAACGCCGACTTTTCACGCATGTTCGCGAAGCGCCCCCCTGTTCCCAGAGGACCTGATTTGATTGACTTTTTGCGCCAGGCGGCACAGATCGAAGTGACGGCGGAACGCGTGCGCGTGAGCGGCGCGACAGCCGCAGAGTCGGCTGCAATGGGTATCCCCCAACAGCTCTTTGTCGACCGTCCTTTCGTGTACTTGATTGTGCATGAGCCGACGGGTGTCATTATGCACGCGGGCGTGCTGCGCTACCCGCCTGAATAGGGTGTAGGGAACCCACCCCGACTTTTTGGGGTATACTCTACAGCGATGCGTGCGCCGCTCGCGCGACGAACGGCGCACGCCGATAATCGTCTATACTAACTGGGTATCCTTAGCGCACCTACAGGAGGCGTATGTTGAGTAAGAACGCACGCACATTTTTGACCATTGTGGGGTTCGTGCTGGTGCTGCTGCTCCTGATGCAATACCTGCGTCAACTGCAGCCGATGGGCGCACGCGAGCTGACCTACACTGACCTCGTGAACGCTGTGCAGCAGCGCACCATCGCCGATGCGA
>JAOAES010000257.1 GCA_026416655.1 Fimbriimonadales bacterium | reverse complement strand
CAGCTCATCGCGCATCTTAGAAAGCGTCATGATGTAATCCACCACCCTGTAGAGGTCTGTTATCTGCTTGGGATTATACCCGCGCTGGTTGAGTTTGCGCAGGAGTTCGATTTTCTCGCGCATCATCAGGTCGGGGTTGCCGCGCGTCTTGAGGGCGCGCAGGTGTGTCAGCACAATTAGGGCGAACGGATTCTCGGATTGCTCCAGCTCAGTCTCGTCGAAGTCCAGCAGTTTCACGACAGGATAGCGAAAGGTCAGCTCGCAGCCGCCGAGACTGCGCTCAAAAGCGTCGGGACGCCAGTTCGGGTCGTCGTCGGCTAAAATCGCAAGGCTAATCAGGTCGGGATAGCCAAAAGCGTCGAATACACGTGCATGATAGACGAACATCCGCAACTGGAAATCCGCCGCGCGTTGCGCCTGAATCTCAATATGGAGCAACACCACACGCGGCTTGCCGTCACGGAAGTGAACGCGCACCAGCACATCCACATACAGCTGCTCCGACTTGCCTGCAGGCACAGGGCTGAGCAACTCGGTATTCAGGAACTCAACCTCCTGCGACCAGTCAATCTGGGCATGCAGGTGGGGGAACAGCAACAGCAGGCACTCTGGCAGAAACGCGCGCAACGCCAGTTTCCAACCTGCGTCGAAACGCATCCGCGACCGCGCGCCTCGCATGGGTAAGCGATTCGCGGGCAATCTTTTTATTCCTGCTTCAAGCGCATCCGCTTGGGCAGTCGAGCGGCATGCCAGCTATCGAAGATGAACAAAAACGCGCCCTGAATGACGACTGCCCAACCAAAGCCGTTGAGCGTCGGCTGGGCGGAGTTCCAGTACACCAGACCGCCCCCGACGAAGATATAGAGAACATCCAGCCCCGCGTTAATCCACAACAAGCGCAGGAGTTGGTGGATCCATTTCGCTACGGTTGCCGGGTCGGCGTTCTGCGCCATTTTTCGGCGGATCCCCATGAGGGCAAACAGCGCAATCAGCGCGTTCACGACCGCCCATGCCACCGTCATTCCTCCAAAAGCGCGCATCCACTCCTGCGCTGGGAAGAGCATCGCCAACCCGACCAGTAAGCTCAGCCCCGCCCAGAACAGCAGCTGATACATCATCCGCGTCTGATACCTCAGGAACGCCATCGCTGGAGTTATACCTACTGCAGGAGAGTGTGGGCATAGCGAGAAACGAAATGTGGAGGTTGACGATGCCATTCAAACTACTCGCTTCAAAGGCTACTATGGACGCGGTGGACGAACTGCTACGCTATGCGAAAGCCATGCCCAGCGACAAATTGAGTTGGCGTCCTGCGGAGCATGCGCGTTCCACTCTGGAGATTCTGCAGGAGTGCGCGGTGTTGCCGGCTGCGCTGGCAGTGTGGCTGCAGGAGCGTCCTCAGTCGCCGCCCAGCATGGAGCGGTACGCGCCTTACTGGGCGCAGGCGGAGTCGTTGAAGACGCTCGACGCCTGTGAGCAAGCCCTGCGCGAGAACACGCAGAAGCTGCTTCAGGTCGTCGAGTCGCTTTCGGAGGCGGAACTGACCCAGACTGCTGTCGCGCCGTGGGGCAGAACCTACACTCTCGCCGAAGGCTGCCTGATTCACCACTGGAACCTGACCTATCATCTGGGGCAGATTGCGTATATCCAGTTGCTGTACGGCGATACCGAGTACCACTGAGTGTGCCAGGCGGACGCATCGGCAGGAAAGGCGTGGCGCGTAGCGAACATTACCTATATGCACTTGATTCACGGCGCGCCGGTTTACACTTTCTGGAGCGAACTGCCTATTGCGGATGCGATGGTTGTGCGGGATGGGCGCATTCTGGCGGTGGGGTCAACAACCGACCTCGCCGCACGCTATCCCGATGCGAAACGCGTCTCGGTGGATGGTGCCGCGATTGTGCCCGCGTTTAACGACTGTCATATGCACATCTTACCGCTGGGAATCGACCTCGGTAAAGCCGATTTGCGCGGGTGCGCCAGCGTCGCCGAGATTCAGCAGCGGTTGCGCGCTTGGATGGACGCGAACCCAAACGCCGAGTGGGTTCTGGGGCGCGCGTATGACCAGAACCTGCTGCCCGACGGCAGACATCTCACGCGCCACGACCTGGACGCTGTGTGCGCCGATAAGCCGATTTACTTGAACCATGTCAGCAAGCATGGCGCAGCGGCGAACACGCTTGCGCTAAAAATCGCGGGCATCACGCGCGAGACGCCTGACCCCGACGACGGCGTCATCTTGCGCGATGAGCAAGGCGAGCCGACGGGCATCCTGCTGGAGAGCGCAGCCAGCCTTGTGTCCAGGCATATCCCCAAGCCGCGGGGCGCTGATCTGGTACAGGCGGTTCATCGTGCCTGTGAAGACTTAGCCCGGCGCGGCATTCTGGCAGCGAGCGACGCTTCCACGGGATGGCACGACCTGGAGGCGGAGGTCGCCGCCTATGCGCAGGCGCTGGAGGAGGGCGCGCCTGTGCG
Organism: Fimbriimonadales bacterium; assembly: GCA_026416655.1. GTDB lineage: Bacteria > Armatimonadota > Fimbriimonadia > Fimbriimonadales > GBS-DC > GBS-DC. Next base: position 3,459 of record JAOAES010000257.1, on the reverse strand, counting down.
GATGACGCTGATGCCCCTGTTCAGCGCTGCGGAGCGGGCGGGCTGGCTGGACAACGCGGAACAGTCGGGCGAGGCGACCGGCTTCAGCCCGCAGCCAGCCGCGCCACACCCCGACCTGCGCTGGGGCGCGGTCAAACTCTTCGCCGATGGCGCGTTCACGACCCGCACCGCCGCCCTGCGCCAACCCTACGCGGACACCCCCACCACCGGCGTGCTGATGTATGAACCGGACGACCTGATGGAACGGATTCGAACCGTCCATCGTGCTGGATGGCAGTGCGCCGTGCATGCGATTGGCGACTATGCGATTGAAATCGTGCTCCAGGGCTATCGGCGTGCGCTGGAAGCCCACCCGCGTCCGCACCATCGCCACCGAATCGAGCATGCGATGCTGATGGCGGATGACCTGCTGGCGGAGATGCAGGCGCTGGGCGTGGTGGTCGTGCCGCAGCCTGAGTTTCTGTGGTGGCTCACCACCGCCTATCTAAAAGGGCTGGGCGAGCGCGCCGTGTCGTTGATGCCGTTCCGCAGCTGGCTACAGGCGGGCGTGGCGATGGGCTTCAGCTCCGACCAGCCTGTCGTGCCCGGCGACCCGATTCTCGGCTGGCGCGCCGCCGTGACCCGCACCAGCCGCGACGGAACTTGCCTCAATCCCGAAGAGGGCTTAGACCCCCTCACTGCCCTGCAGATGTTCACTGTCGGCGCCGCCTACGCGACCGCCGACGACGCAATCGGCATCCTCGCCCCCGGAAAACAGGCGCGATTCGTCGTCCTTTCGCACCAGCCTGAGCAGATAGCCGAAGCCGACATGCAGGTCATCGCAACAAGTCGGGAGCTGCTGGCGTAGCAAACGCCGTGACGGACGTCGTCGGCGGGACGCCGACGCTACGTGGGGCGTGGGGTAGCGTCGGAGTCCTGCCGACAAAGTGCGCCCTTGGAAACGCCGATTGGTATACCACAGGTATACTCTTCCTGTGCAAACCCGCGCATGGAAGCTGACGCCTGACGGCGAGTACCGCTGGGAGACGATCGAGCTGCCCCCTCTGCAACCGGGTGAGGCGTTGATACGCTTGCGCGCCTGCGGTTTATGCACTGGCGAAGTGATGGACTGGTACACGCTGCGCAAGGCGCCTCTGGTACCGGGACACGAGCTGGTGGGCGAGGTCGTCGCGTTGGGCGAGGGCGTTGCGCATCTGCATGTCGGCGAGCGAGTCGTGGTGCATCATCACGCGCCGTGTTTGCAGTGCGATTTCTGTCGGCGTGGGGCGTTTGTGCATTGCCCGACCTGGCGCGGTACGAAGCTGTATCCGGGTGGGCTGAGCGAGTATTTCATCGCGCCCGCCGAGATTGTGAAGGCGGATGTGTTGCCGGTGCCCGACGCCGTTTCCGACGAGCGCGCCGCGTTCACGGAGCCGCTGGCGTGCGTGATTCGCTCCCTGCGTCGGGCGGGGTTCAAACAGGGCGACGCGCTGGCGATTATCGGCATGGGCGTGATGGGGATGCTTCACCTGCTGCTGGGGCGGGCGTGGGGCGCACGACAGATTTTCGCAGTGGATAAACTCCCACATCGCCTTGAACTTGCGCAGTCGCTGGGCGCGACACCGCTCCACGCCGACGACGCGCTGCGCCTTGCGAAAGAGCAGGCGGAGGTGGTAATTGTCGGTCCGGGCAACGAACCTGCGCTCGAGCTTGCGTTGCAGCTTGTCGCGCCCGATGGGGCGGTCGTGCTGTTCACTCCCGCGCCGCCCGAGATTCGTTTCCCGCTCAACTGGCACGATATTTACTTCCGCGAGACGCGCCTAATCCCCAGCTACTCCGCCAGCCATCTGGAGATGCGACAGGCGTTGTTGCACATCGCGAACGGTTTGCCCGTTGAGAAGCTGATCACTCACTGCCTGCCGCTGGAGCGCGCTCCTGAAGGCTATGAACTTCTGCGCAAGGCGGCGGCGTTGAAGGTGATAGTCCGCTAATCGCGCGTCACGGGCAACGCCACCGCGGTCTCGATGTGCCCGCCGATGCTCTCCACTGGCTTGCCCTCCACGAGAATCTGCACGCGCTCGATGTTGGGGAAGCTGCCCGCCGTGTAGGTCAGGGCGTTCACCAGCGCGGTCTCCTCGGTGACGCCGCCCTCGAAGTTGTCCACCAGCTCTTTCGAGAAGTTCAGCGTGAGTGCGCCGTTCTGCGCCGTTGCGCTGAGCAGGCGCGTGCCCCGCGGAAACACGCCCGATTCGCGAATCAGTTTCTCGAACACCTCTTTGTAGGCGGTTTCGGGGTTCTGAATGGCAAGCGGTTTGGACTCGTAGGTCAACTCGCCTTGGGGGGTGACTTTGGGCAGGTAGAGTTTCGCTTCGCTGGGCGGTTTGGGGGCAGGGGGCGGGGGAGCCGGGGTCAGGCGCAACCAGACGCCCACGCCAATCGCCAGCGCCGCGATGACCACAAACAGCACGCCCAGCATGCTCTGCACGCGCCGCGCTTCGTTCATCTTATGCCTCGTCGGTTGAGTTCGCTTCCGCTTGCGCTTCGGCATCGGGTTCGCTCTCCGCAGCGGGTTCGTCAGCAGGTTCAGCGGTTTCGGCGGACACCCACTCGATACGGAACTGGGTTTTGCCGAGCGTCAGCAGTGCGTCGCCCGGCACGGTGGTCGGCATGTTCGGCGCGATTTTCGTCTCGCCGATGAACGTACCGTTCGTGCTGCCCAGGTCGGTTATGCGCACATCCGCGCCGACGATTTCGATGACGGCGTGCTGCCCGGACACATAGGCGTCGGGGATGACGATATCGTTGCCCGCGCGCCTGCCGATGCGTTGTGGGCGTGTGAAGAGCGGGAATCGCAGGCTGGCGTCGCTTACACCCACCAGGTACGCCAGCGGCGGCGCGACTTCCGCAGCGACGGCAGGCGTCTCGAAGCCTTCGGGCAGTTCCAGCGTCATCGCCACGCTGCCAAACTGCAGTTCCGCGTTCGGCGGCAGGGGGACGCGCTCTGTGCCAACAGGTTCGCCGTTCAGGCGCGTGCCGTTCGTACTGCCCAAGTCTTGAATATAGGCGCGGTTCTCCTCGATGGTGATACAGGCGTGGCGGCGGCTGACCGTGCCGTCGCTAATCAGCACATCGGCGCTGGGGTCGCGCCCGATGAGGTTCTCGCCCGCCTTGAGCAGATACTCGCGCCCTGCCGAATCGCGCAATTGGGGGTATGCGCCTGCAGGTTCGGTCGTCTCCGGCGCGATGCTGCTCAGCAGGAACCCACACTCGATGCAGTATTGCTCGCCCGGCGGGTTCGTCTGGGCGCAGATGGAGCACTGCGCAGGCGCCATGGCTATCGTCGTCTGCGGGACGGGCGCCATCGCGACTGTCGCCTCGCCGCCCACCGCTACCGTCGTCTCGGTCTGCATAGCGTATATAGTACCCTACGCTCCTGTGCTGCGTTTCTCGCCCACGCTCTGCGCCTTCACGAGGCGGCTT
>JAOAES010000243.1 GCA_026416655.1 Fimbriimonadales bacterium | reverse complement strand
AGTATCCCGAGGCGGATAAACCAATGCACACACTTTTTCAAGAGAATAAACCCCAGCTAACGGAGGTTAGTGCAGACCGCTGGGGCAGTTTCGTGAGCGCGTATGTCCCGCTGCGCAACAGACAGGGCAAGACGATAGGCGCATTGGGCGTGGATGTCGCGGCGGAAGATTATCAGGCGAGCACGGCGGCGATGGACGGCTCCTATCGGCGACTGCTTTCGCTGGCGGGCGCGTTCGCGCTCATCGTGGGAGTCTCCACTTTTCTCGGCTTCCGCTACCGCATTTATCAACAACAGCGCGAGGCGGAACAGCGCGAACGGCTGCATTATCTCAACCACCTGCGCCAGCAGGTGCTGGAACACGCGCCCGTGATTGTGTTTGCGTGCAACGCGCAGGGGCGGCTGGAACTCGTCGAGGGCGCAGCACTGCGCGACCTGCCCAGACGCTATCCGGACATCCCTCTGATAGGACTCAACGTGCTGGAAGCAACCCAAGATATACCTGAACTCCATAGCGACTTCCAGCGCGCGATGCAAGGCGAGAAGCTCGTGACCGAGTGCGAGTGGCTCGGACGCTATTACCGCACTTACTACTCCCATATTTACGACGAGCAGGGCAACCTCAAAACGCTGGTGGGAGTCTCTCTCGACTTGACCGAGCAGATGCAGCTCTTGAGTCAGGTGCGGGAGCGCGAACAGTATCTCAATTCGCTGCTCTCCGCGTTGCCTGACCTGCTCTTCGTAATTGACAGAGACGGCGTGTATCGCGAACTCTACGCGCCGGACGAGAGCGCGCTGGCTGTGCCTAAAGAGGTCATTCTGGGCAACACGATGCATAACTGCCTGCCGCAGGAGTTCGCGGATCAAGCGCTAAAGATTATTCATTTTGTACTGGAGACGCGCCAGCCGTTCCAGTGGGAATACAGCCTGCCTATCAACGGCGAGGAGCGGTTCTTCGAATCGCGGTTCGTGCCCTACTCTGACGATGCGGTGCTGATTCTGGCGCGCGACACCCACGAGCGAAAGCTGACTCAGAGGCTGCTTGAGGAAACCAACCAGCGATTGGAACTCGCATTGCTGGAAGCAAATGAGATGGCGATGCGAGCAGAAGCCGCCAGCCGCGCCAAATCGGAGTTCCTCGCCAACATGAGCCACGAGATTCGAACCCCCATGAACGGCGTGCTGGGCATGGTGCAGCTGCTGGAAGATACCCCCCTCACTCCCGAACAGCAAGACCTGCTGCGCACCCTGAAAAACAGCGCGCAGTACCTGCTGGGGCTGCTAAACGACATCTTAGACCTGTCCAAGATAGAGGCGGGCAAGATGACGCTGGAGCAGATTCCTGTGAACCTGCACGAGCTGGCGCGGGAGGCAGTCGCCCTGTTTGGTGGACGCGCGAGCGAGAAGGGATTGACCTTGCAGGAGCAGATTGATCCCAATACGCCTGAGTGGGTAATGGGCGACCCTGTACGCCTGCGTCAGATTGTGGCGAACTTCCTCAGCAACGCTCTCAAATTTACGCATGAGGGCGGCGTCACGCTCATCCTGCTTCCCAGCCCAACCCATGCTCAGGGCGTGTGGATAGGCGTGCAGGACACGGGTATTGGCATCCCCACAGAAAAACTGGGGAGCTTGTTCGAGGCGTTCACGCAAGCCGACAGCTCCACCACGCGCAAATATGGAGGTACAGGGCTGGGGCTGGCGATTAGCAAAAAACTCGCCGAAATGATGGGCGGGCGTATCGGCGTGGAGAGTGAAGTGGGCGTCGGCAGCCTGTTTTATGTGGATCTGCCCCTGCCCGCCGCGCAGCCGCCGCAAACGCAAGGCGACCAGGCGCAACCCGACACGCTGCCCGAAGCGTTCCCCCATAAGCGCGTTTTGCTCGTGGAGGACAACGAGGTGAACCGCAAAGTGGCGACGCGGTTACTAAGCAAACTGCAGCTTCAGGTGGACATCGCGGTCAACGGGCTGGAGGCGGTACAGAAGGCGACCGAAAACGCCTATGATTTAATTCTGATGGACTGCCAGATGCCGGAGATGGACGGCTACGAGGCGACGCGCGTGCTGCGCGAGCGCGGCGTGCCGACGCCGATTATTGCGCTCACAGCCAACGCGCTGGAAGGCGACCGCGAAAAGTGTCTCGCCTGCGGGATGAACGACTATCTCAGCAAGCCGATTCAGGCGGACAAGCTACGCGCGACGCTCGCCATCTGGCTCCATAGTAGCACGGACATTCCTGTCCGTGCAGAGGCGGCGTGAGGTATGATTCTAACCGAGGGAATAACCATGAAACGCAGTTTTACGGCTTCGGTTTGGCAAGAGGGCGACCTTTTCATTGCGCAATGTCTCG
>JAOAES010000239.1 GCA_026416655.1 Fimbriimonadales bacterium | reverse complement strand
GAGTATACCCATCAGAATACCTGCCCCACGCTGAAGTGTGTGCGTCCGCCGTCGCGCCCAATGCCGTAGTCGATGCGCAGCGGTCCGAGCGGCGTGCGCACGCGAATGCCCAGTCCGTAGCCGATTTCGGGTTTGAAGCTGCGGCTCTGCGTGAAGTCGTTCACGGTGGGGTAGCCGCCCCAGGCGTGCCCGATGTCCACGAAGAAGACCGCAGTGAACGCCTTCTCGATGGGCTGACGAAACTCAAAGCTCAGCAGGGCGGCGTTCTTGCCCCAGAAGCGGTCTTCGGGGTAGCCGCGCAGAGTTTCCGCGCCGCCGATGAAGAACTGCTCGAAGAACGGCACCGTGCCCGTAATCGTTCCGTAGTATGCCCGGATGCCGAACACTTGCCGTCGGTCGTCGGGCTGGGTGCGTCGCCCTTGTGGGCTGTAGTAGAACCGGTAATCGATGGAGGCGCGCAGGAAGTTGGACTGTCCGAGCTTGACCACGCCCGCGTCGATAAACTGCTGCTCCGCCGTGCGGACGTTCGTGATGCCCGGCTCCAGCGTCAACGCGAGGTACTGCCCCTGCGCGGGGTCTAAGTCGAAGTCGCGATTGTTGTAGACGCCGCGCAGGCTGATGCTGGCAAGCGAGCCGTCCTGACGGATGAAACCGCCGCCTTGGTCCGTTGCCACGCGATTGGTGTTCACATCTTCGGCGCGCAGTCCGATGGAAGCCGTCACGAAGTCGTTCAGCGGGCGCGAGAGTCCTAAGGTCGCGCCGCGCCGCCGCTCGTCGTACCGCTCCTCAAGATCGGGGTCGATTTGACCGCCGAAGAAGTTGGAGGTGAAGCGATAGACCAGTTTGTTGTAGAGCGATACGGAGAGCGTTGTGCGATGGCGGTCGAGATACGGCTCGGTGAAAAGCAGCTCGATGCTGTTGCCGTTGCGCCCCCCCGTACTCTGGAAGTTGACGCCCACGGTGCGTCCTGTGCCCTGAAAGTTCGTCTCGAAAATCTCCGCCAGTCCAATCAGCCGACGGTGCGAATCGATCGCGAAGCCGACATTCAGCCTGCCTGTGGGACGCTCTTTGACGCGCAGGGTGAAATCGATCACGCCCGGCGCGGCTAACGAGTCTTCAGGGATAATCTGATCGAAGTAGCCCGTGTTGTAGAGGCGATTGATATCGCGCTGCCAGCGGGTAATGTTGAACAGGTCGCCCGGTTTGGTGCGCAATTCGCGCAGGATGACATGCGTGCGGGTCTTCGCGTTCCCTTCCACTTTGATTTGCCCGACTCGCAACTCGGAGAGCGTGATGGTCAGAACGCCGGTTTCGTAGTCGGGGGCAGTGTAGCCTTCGGGCAGCACGATGTAGCCTGCCCGTTGATAGGCGTCGCGAATGGCGCGGATGTCCGACTCTGCCAGGTTCGTATTGAACACGAAGCCGGGCTTGTTGCGGATGACCTCCAGCAGTTGCTCTGGCGTCAGCACGGTGTTGCCGACGAAGCGCACCTCGCGAATCAGGGGGTTTTCGACGACATCGAAGGCGACGCGCACGCCTGTTTCGGTTTGCTCCACGCTGGGGCGTACTGCGCTGAACAGCCCCATTCCCTCGATGGCGCGGCGGTCGCTTTCCAACGCGGCTTCCGTGAACGGTTCGCCGGGCTTGAGGCGCAACGCGGCGGTCACTGCCGTTTCCGAAATGTTGCGCAGCCCCCGAATCACCACGCTTTCCACGCGCCGTTCCTGAGCGAACCCCAGCAGTAAACTCAAACTCAGTATCAGTGTTGCCATCCCGTAGCGATGGGCGTTTCCGATGAACATCAGTGTTCCTCCTCCTGCAGATAGGGCGCGAGGCGCAGGCGCAGCCACGCGCGAGCGCGGGCTAAGCGGCTCCGCACCGCCTCTAAGGTGATGCCGAGCACCTCCGCCATCTCTTCGTAAGACATCTCTTCGTACTCCCGCAGCAGGATAATCTCCCGATAGTCGGGCGGCATCTGCTGAATCAGCAACTGCACTTTGTGTACCAGCTCCTGCTGCAGCAGGAGTTCTTCGGGCGACGGTCCTACATCAGGCGGGTCCCAGCCTGTTGGCTCGCCGTCGTCGGTGAACTCCAGCGCGGCTAACTCCACCTCGCGTTTGCGGATGCGGGCGCGCTTCTCGAGGTGGTCATTCGCCAGGTTCACCGCAATCCGATAAAGCCATGTATACGGCTGCGCGTCGCCCCGAAAGCGGTCGAAGGCGCGATAGGCGCGATAGAAGGTCTCCTGCGTCAGGTCGGCGGCGTCCTCCGGGTCGTTCACCATCCGCAAGAGCAGGTTGTAGATTCGACGCTCATAGGTCGCTACGAGCGCTTCGAACTCAATCGCTTCGTCCATCCATCGCACTCTCGCGTCCCCGCCCTGCGAATTTAGACTCGTCAGGGCGACGGGCGTTTCGCGATAGAGTGTACCTGAACCTAAAACCATCGGCGCATTTTTCGAGCCGTGATAATTTCTGTGTTCATGCCGACCCAGTGTAGGCTGCCTGCGTAGCGCCCGTGTTCCATCTTGATACAGCGATCCATAATCACGGTCAGCCCCGCCCGTTCCGCGCGTTCAGCGGCTTCGAGGTTCACGATGCGCAGCTGAAACCAGACGCACTGCGCGCCTTTTTCGATAGCTTGCTCCACAATCGCGGGGCATTCGGGGGCAGGGCGGAAGATGTCCACCACATCGACCGGCTCTGGGATGCTGCGCACATCGGGGTAGCACCGCTCGCCTAAAATCGTCTCCGCGCGCGGGTTCACGGGGATGCAGCGGTAGCCCTCCGATTGCAGGTAGCTCATCACCATGTGGCTCGCTTTGTAGGAATCGGTGGACGCGCCGACGATAGCAATCGTGCGCGCCTCGCGCAAAATGCGCCGTATCACATCGGGATTCTGGTATCGCGCCTGCAACTCAGGCGGCAAAATCGTGTTCAGCCGAATTGTGCATGCCAGGGTTTGCATAGGGTGTGTAGATGGTACCCGAAGCTCTCTATTCGGGATACCGAGGGTGGACGCCTTACAGGTCAAGTTATACCAATCGGGGTTTCAAGTGGCACAGTTCGTCAGCGAGACGCTGACGCTACGCGCTCTGCGTAGCGTCGGCGGGACGCCGACGACTGTGCCACTTGAAACCCCGATTGGTATAACTTGACCTGTAAGGCGTCCACCATCGGTATCCCGAATAGGGAGCTTC
>JAOAES010000224.1 GCA_026416655.1 Fimbriimonadales bacterium | reverse complement strand
AGATGTGTATAAGAGACAGGTATGGTTCTGGTCCTTCGGCGCAGAAGTGGTTCAGGTAGTGCGTTTCGGGGCGCAGGGGGTGGTCTATCGGGAATGATTTGACAGTGGCGCTAACCGAGCCTATGGCGAAGATGGCGTGTCCAGCCCCCCCGCCGGGCTCCTCACCCACCACGCCGTAGGCGGTGCTGGCAGTGCTGTCTGTGCGTCCCCACACGCCCCAGGCGGCGCCTGTGGTCGCCGTTGTCCAGCCGAACACGCCTGTGCCCACCGTGCTGGCGCTTTGCCCCCACACACCGTAGGTTCCGCCCGAAGTGGCAGTTGCCAAGCCGTACACGCCGATGCCCGAGACGCTGGTGCCGTACACGCCCCAGCCAGAGCCGTCCTGCGACCCCCACACACCGATGCCGGAACCGCCCGTGCCACGATTGATGCCGCGCACCGCTGCAGAATAGGCGCCCGGCGAAGTGGGAGCCACCTCACCCAGCACGCCCACGGCATTACCGTCGGTGGAGTTCGTGATGCCGTGCACCCCGGGTCTGGTACCCGCAGAGTTGTTGTGGATGCCATACACGCCCGTGCCGTCAGGGCTACGGCTTTCGCCAAAGACACCGAAGCTCAAGCCCGAAGTGGCGGTTCCCAGTCCATACACGCCAGTGCCAGTGTTGCTGCGTCCGTGTACGCCCCAACCAGCGGTTGCCTGTCCGAGCACGCCTGCGGAGTCGAAGGCGTTGCTGTTCCCCTCGCCGCGCACGCCGACAGTAGCGCCTGTCGTGGAGTTCACCCAACCGAACACGCCTGTACCCTCAGGGCTGTAGCTCGTGCCATACACGCCGACATTCGTGCCTGTGGACGATGTCACCAAACCCGTAACGCCTCTGCCTGTGGTACTTCGGCTAATCCCGAGCACGCCGCTGGCGTACCCACTGGTTGCGCGCGCCACACCCAGCACACCTGCACTGTCGCCTGAGGTGCTGCTGTTTTGCCCCCGCACGCCGTGGCTCACGCCAGTTGTTGATTTCGATTCACCCGAGACGCCGATTCCGAATTCACCATAGGTTAGCCCCCAGACTCCGATGCCGCCGCCGCTACTGTTGGAGGCGAATCCAAACACGCCTATCCCGCCTGCGACCCCGTTGAAGCCGGTTACGCCCGCACCTTCGGGGCTCCGCGACTCGCCGCGCACGCCCCAACGCTGCCCAGAGGTATCCAGCGACACGCCTTGAATGACAGTATGCGCCGTAGCCGACTCTGCGTGGATAACGGGCATGGTTCCTGTGGAGGAAACAACATGCAGTGGATGGGCGGGGTTGTTGGTTCCGATGCCCACATTCCCCGCGTTGTAGAAGATGTTGCTGCCCGACGCTTGCCAAAACGCATCGCGCAGGTCGGGCGCAGGCTCCCAGCGGTTGAAGGTAGCGCTCCACTTGAGCACCTGCCCGTCAGCGGGCGCAGCGTTATGCACCGCGCGCCCTTGCAGCCGCGCGACAGTGGGGTTCGGGTAGGTTCCGCTCAGGTCGCCCCCCGCTGCGCCAATCGGGTTCGCGGTGCCTGCTGTAGCGGCGCGAATGGCATACGGCGTGGGGTTGATTTTCACGCGCGGTGAAAGCACCTGCGACCCCACCTGTATCTGCAGCCAGCGGTCGGAGCCATCCCACACATTCCCGAAGTTCAGCTCGACAGTGAACAAGCCATTATTTACACTTACCCCTGACAGGCTAATCGGCGAGCCGACCTGTGCGCCTGCGCCTGTGTTCGTCGGATGATTGAACAGGGTAAAGGTCATATTCACGGGTCCGTTCAAAGGAGTACCACTGGTATTGCGCAGGTAGCCCTGAAAGGTGAACGCCTGCGCCAATCCGCTGTTCATTCCCGCAGCGACGAAACCAATCGTCAGCCCAATAATCCGCAACCAGTCTCTCATGGTGAACCTCCTCGGCAAGCCCTACACAAGCTTGCCACGCAGATAGTACACAAGCGGGTCTTGCAAGACTCTTGCAGGCTAAAACCCCAAATTTTGGGGCAATTTCCGACATTTTGTCCGCGGCGGGGCGATCTGAGTTCGTTTTGGCGCTGCCGCTTACGGAAAAAATGTCCGGATTCTGCCCACCGTGAAATCCGCTAAAGTGCTGATGCTACGGGGTCTGTTGTCGTCGGCGTCCCCGCTGACAGCTTTTGAAGCCCCGTTCATAGGAGGAATCACGCCCGCTGCGCCGAACCAAAAAGCCAGTGAAAGCCTTCTGGTTCATATCTGTTTGGCTCCTTACGACGATGGCGTTTTCGCAGCCCTATTCCGACGGCGTGCATGTGCTGGACGATTTGACAGCGCGTTGGGGGCAAGGACAGGTCTCGAACGCGACTGCGCCCCCAAGCGTGCGGAGGGTGTCATCGGGCGGCGCGCCGATGCGGGCGGGGTTTCTCCATCCTGGCGCGCGCCCTGCCCGCAACGAGTTTCAGGTCACTTTGCCTGCGGTGAATGAGGGTGACCTGCTCGTGCTAACGGCGTGGGCAGGCGTGGACGACAACGCCCGCCGCGACGACCCGCAGAACCCCCATAACGGCGTATTGGCGCGGATTTATGTCGACAATCAACTCGCGGCGGAGGTGGACTGCACCACTTCAGGCTGGCGCGCCCTGTCGGTGAACCTAACGCCCTACGCGGGTAAGACGGTGCGTGTGGCGTTCGAGACGGACTCGAAGGGCAACGCGAGTTATGACTGGGCGTATTTTGCGGAGGCACAGGTGTTGCGCCTGCGCGAGCGGTTCGTGCTGAAGGTGGGGCGCGCCCTGCCGCCTGAGGGCGTGCTGGAGGTGCGCGGCAGGGCGGGCGACCAGTTCACGCTCGATGCGACCGACCATGCGCCGCTTCAGGCGACGATTCCCGAAAGCGGTGTGTTGTGGCTGCGCTATGCGTTCGCGGGCGCACGCGGCGCAACGCTGACCGAGTTGCAGCCCGAGTCGGCGGCGCGGGTGTATCCGTTGCAGCCGCGCTTGCGCCTTGAAACCGTTGCTGCACGACGCGCCGTGCTGAACCCTGGCGAGACGACCGAGATTCTGGCGCGCATCCGCAACATCGGCGCGGGCACATGGCAGAACGACCGCATCCAGCTGACGGCGCAGTCGCTGGGGGATGTGGAGCTATTGGGTCGCCCTGAAGTGAACGCCGACTTATTGCCGCCGAACGGCGTGGTGGAGACGCGATTTCGGGTGCGGGTGGGCGCAAAGCCGCGTCTGAGCCTGATCCTGCGCAGTGGAGCGGGCAACGACGCCGCGATTCTCGCGCCCGTCGTCGCGACGCCTGTGCCGAATCTGCCGAGTTCGGGAACGCTTGCCCGCGCGGAGAACGGTTCGGGCGTATTGCAAAACGAGCGATTGCGCTTGGTGATTAGCCCCGCTTCCGCAGGGGGGCACGCCGCGCGGCTCTTTGCGAAGCAGGGCGATGCGTGGGTTCCCGTCGCCAGCAGTGCGCCCTTAGCCGACGCGATTCTGAATGTGGAAGGCGGTCCACCAAAGCCACAGGCGTTCACCCTGGAGAGCATAACCGCCGACTCTGCTACGATGCGCCTGATTCTGCAGGGCAAGATGGGGCTGACCGCGCGCGCCACGCTGGAGTACCGACTGGAAGGCGACCGATTGCGCTGCACCGGGCGACTGGTCGCGGAGGTGGACTCGCACCTGTATCGGTTCCGCTTCCCCGACTGGCGCGTGGGCGACGGCAGCTTCGGCGATGCGAAAGATGAAGCCCTGTTTCCCGGGTTGGAGTATCTGCTGGGCGAGGAGCGTTCGTCGGGTTCGGCGTTCGCCGCGCCGCCGTTTGACCTGCGCTTTTCGCCCGATCCCTACAAAATCACCGCCCCGCTGATGGCAGTGCGCTGGCGCGCCTACATGGTGAGCATGGAGTGGGACCCGACGCAGGGCTGGTCGGGCGTGCTGCGTGCGCCGAACGCGCTGTTCGCCTCGCCGAACTTTCTGGAAGGCGGCGCGAACCATCGCTTCGCCCTGTGGGTTCCGAGTATCCCCCGCTGGGCAGATGAGAATTCGCAGCAGGCGCGGGAGCCGTTCCGCCTGCTCAAGGGGGAGACCGCGCTGCTTCAAGCCACGCTACAGGTGCGCACCGACGCCGGCGAGGTGGTTCAGGCGATGGAGCAGTACCTGTCGCGGGTGGGGATGCCCTCGCCGCCCGCGCCCCAGCGCAACGACTTCGCCGCGCTCCAGCTCACCGTGCAGGGCTTGCTCAATAGCTATGACGCTTCGCAGAAGGCGTGGCGACATACGAACACGGGACCCATCTACTATGACCCTGAAGTCGCGCTGGGGCTGTGGGCGTTGGGGCATCGGCTGTTCCCCGAAGACCTGCGGCGGCGTCAGGCGATTGAGCAAGTGCGCGCCGCCATCGATGCCCGACCGAGAGGGCAACATGGGCTGGAGATGGCGTTTTATGTGGGCGGGCTGCCCAGCGCGTTAGAGACTGAGCAAAAGTATGTGGAGTCGCTCATCCAGAGGCAGCGCGAAGATGGGAGCTGGGCGTGGCAGCCCGATACGCCGCGCCATGCGGTGTTCGGTAAGCCGGGCGATAGCAGCAGCGGCTGGAGCGGTCAGTTCGCCGCGCGCGTGGGACGCTGGGCGCGCATGAGCCTGCAGCCCGACGCCCGCGAGAGCCTGACGCGCAGCCTGCGCTATCTGGCAACGCAGCGACGCCCCGAAGGCGCACAGACATGGGAGCTGCCCCTGCATGTGCCCGACCTGCTCGCCGCGGCGTATGGGGTGATGACCTACCTGCACGCGCACGCGCTCACGGGCGACCCTGCAATGCTCCGTCAAGCGGAGGTATGGGCGTTGCGCGGAACCCCTTTCATCTACCTCTGGCATACCCCGGACAAGCCGATTATGCGCGGCGCGAGCATCCCCGTGTTCGGCGTCACATGGCTGAGCCAGCAGTCCTGGTTCGGCGTCGCGGTGCAGTGGAACGGGCTGGTCTACGCGAACACGCTCTATCGGCTCGCGCCGCTGGCTCCTGAACGGGACTGGAAACGGCTCGCCGACACGATTACCCTCTGCGCCGTGCAACAGCAGGAGTGGGTCTCCGACCGCCGTGCGAACCGCGAGGGCTTCTACCCCGACGCTTTCAACATCCCCCGCAACACGGAGGAGTATACGTGGGACTTGAACCCGCGCCTGATTGCGCCGTGCATTGCGCAGCGGCTGGGCTTCTCCATCGAGCCACAGACGCAGGTGGTGCGCGAGGAGGGGCGATTGCTGGCGATTACTGCGCCGGGTTTACAGTCGGCATTGCTGCAAGAGGGGCGACTGCGTATTGAACTGACCGCGCCCGCGAGCGACCTGCCCGCGCTCTATGTGTTGATTGCGGGGGTGCGCTCGCCGTCCGCTGTGCGCCTGAACGGGGTGGAGCTGCCCAAAGTGGACGACATGGACACGCTCATCTGGCAGCTGGCGTCGCCTCAATCGGGCTGGGCGGAGCATGCGCTGGGCGTAATCGTGCGCATCGTGAACCCCGCCGCAGCGACGCTGGAGATAATAGGGGAGACGATTACCGCTCGCGCAGCCACCGTTTCACAAGCGCCACGCACCGCTGAGTCGCCCCCTGATGCTTTTTGATGAGTTCCTCCGCCTGCTGGGAAATCTGTTCGCGCTGTTTGGGGTCATGCAGCAGGCGCAGGATACCTTCGGCGAGCTGCTCGGCGGTTTGCACTTCGAACCCGACTCCTGCGGCTTTCGCCAGGTGAGCGATGTCGCGGAAGTTGTGTGTGTGGGGTCCGAAGAACACGGGCTTGCCGTGAGCCAGAGGTTGAAACAGGTTCTGCCCGCCCAGCGGCACGAACGCCCCGCCCACGACGGTCACATCCGCTGCGCTGTACAGGCTCGCCAGCTCGCCGAAGGTGTCCACAATCACGACCTGCGCGTGCTGACCGCTGGGCAAAGGCAGCTGACTACGCCGATAGGTGCGCCAGCCACGCGACTGCAGCAGGCGTTCCACTTCCGCTACCCGCTCCAGATGGCGCGGCGCCAGCACGAGACATGTTTCAGGAAGCGACCGCCGCACCTGTTGATAGGCGTCGGCAATAAGTTGCTCCTCTTCGGGCGCGCGAGTGCTGCCCACCACAATCACAGGCGCACTTGCAGGCAGCGAGAGTTCGCGTCGCCACTCGTCTGCACTGCGGTCTAACGCGCTCAACGCCTGGTCGAACTTGGTGTTGCCGCACACTTCCACGCGAGAAGGCGACGCGCCCAGCGCAATAAAACGCGCCGCGTCGGTCGGCGACTGCGCACAGATGAAGTCCACGCAGCGCAGCATGTAGGTATAAATCGGGCGCGATTTGGGCGCACGCTGCGCCGTCCGGTCGCTAATCCGCCCGTTCAGAATCACCACGCGCCCCTCACGGCGTTTTTGCTCCGCAAGCAGGTTCAGCCACAGCTCGGTCTCAAACAGAATGAGCATGCGCGGCTGTATTCGGCGAAGGGCGCGCCGCACCGCAAAGGGCAGATCGAGCGGGAAGTAGATGAAGTAGTCCACAGCGTCGCGTAGCGCGCTTTGCGCGGTCTGTTGTCCGGTGGGCGTGGTCGTGCTGAACACGATTTCGTACTCTGGCAGCTCTTGGCGCAGGAGTTTAACGACAGGCTGCGCCGCAAGTGTTTCCCCGACAGACACGCAGTGGATCCAGAGGCGTGGTTTGCCCTGAGGCGGTGGTACGGGGATGAAGCCGAACCGCTCGTACCACCGGGCGCGCCGTGTGGGGTCGATGAACCGGATGAGCAAGTAGGTAATCCATGCAGGGGCGGTCATCAAAATAAACAGATTGTAGATGAAGCGCGTCATGGCTGCGCCCCCCGCGCGATGGCTTCGGCGCGCGCCTCAAGCGCGTTGATGGTCTCCTCCAGCTGCTCGGCGAGGCGGGCGAAGTCGTCCTTGTCGGCGTCGTCGGGAACCCACACGGGCTGCCCAATCAGGAACGCGCCTTTGGCGAAGGGCAAAGGAATGAGGTAGCGATCCCATGTGGGTAGCAGGATGCGGGGGTACGCGCTCACGCCTGCAGGGTAAATCGGGACGCCCGCTTTCTGCGCAATCAGCAGTGCGCCGGGCTGGAACTTGCCGCTGGGACCCCGCGGACCGTCCGGCGTGAAGGCTAACACCGCGCCTTTTTTCACTTCGCGTGCCGCCTCCAGCGCAGCACGCACGCCGCCCCGACTGGTCGAGCCGCGCAGCGTGCGAAAGCCGAACCGCGTAAAAATCTCATTCTGGATGTCGCCGTCGCGCGAGAGGGAAATCATCGCCAGAACGCCCAGCCCTTTCATGAAGTTCGCCGGAATCAGGGTGCGCCCGTGCCACGAGACCATTACCGCGCCGGTGCCCTCACGAAGGTGTTGCTCGATAGGCTCCCAGCCCTCCACATAAAGGCGCACGGTGCGACCCAACCCGCGCGCCAGCAGGTAACCCAGCTTGCCCAGCCGCTTCGCCCTGCGAATGTCCCGCTCCGAACGCTCTACGACCACAAGAGGGATTATACCGAGTGGCGCGGGGCAGGTGTACGTGTCATACCGTCGGTTTCAAGCACAACAGAACCCTCACCCCCGACCCATCTCCCAGCGGGAAAGGGGATTAGGGGGTGAGGGCTGGTCTGGGATACTTGGGAGCTTCAGAGCGTGGGTCTCTTGAAACCCCGATTAATATTTACCGCTTCAGATCCTTCGCCACGCTGAGCATCTCGTCGGCGGTCTGGATGGCGCGTGAGTTCACTTCGTAGGCGCGTTGCGCCATAATCAGGCGCACCATCTCGTCAACGATTTGCACATTCGAGGCTTCGAGGCTGCCGCCCGCGATACTGCCGATACCGTTCGTGCCCGGCGCGCCCTCAATCGGTTCGCCAGCCGCCGGCGTGAGGCGGTAGAGGTTCATCCCGATTCGGTTCAGCCCGGCGGGATTCACGAAGCGCACAAGCGTAATCTGCCCGATTTCCTCCACGCCGTCCTGTCCCCCGCGTCGCACGCTGATTACGCCGTCGCGCCCGACCATAATCTGCTCAGCGTCGGGCGGGATGATAATCTCAGGCTCCAGCGGATAGCCGTTGGAGGTCACCAGCCTGCCCTGCGAGTCCAGTTTGAACCCACCGTCGCGCGTGTAGGCGACCGCGCCGTCGGGCAGCAGCACCTTGAAAAACCCGTCGCCCTCAATCGCCATATCGAGTGGGTTGCCTGTGACCTGCAGCGCGCCTGTGGTGAACAGCCCGTAGGTAGCGGCGGGACGCGCGCCCAAGCCGACCTGCAAGCCGCTGGGCAGCTGCGTACCGCCCGCCGCCGTCGCCCCAGCAGGGCGCAGCGTCTGATAGAGCAAATCCTCAAAGTCGGGACGCACAGTCTTGTACCCGTTCGTGTTCACATTCGCGAGGTTGTTCGAAATCACATCGATATTGAACTGTTGTGTCTCCATGCCCGTTGCGGCGGTATGTAGTGCGCGTATCATAGTGTTTCACCTCTAAATCTTCGCCAGCTCATTAATCGCCTTGCCAAGCGTCTCATCGTGGGCGTGAATCGCTTTCTGGTGAGTCTCATAGGCGCGGATGAGCTCGATCATGCTCACCATCTCCCGCACCATGCTCACGTTCGAGGCTTCCAGCGCGCCCGAGACAACGCGGGGGGATGCAAGGGGCTGCGCCGCGCCGACGAAGAAACCGTCCGGGTCCTTGGCGAGGTTGCCCTGCACGATAAGCAACTGCCCCATAGGCGCGCCGTTCGCCAGCACCACCCCGTTCTCGCCGATGTGAATCGCGGCGTTGCGGGGAACTTGAATGGGCTGGTTGTTAACTCCCAGCACTGGATAGCCCTCGCGCGTGACGAGCGCGCCCTGCGAATTGAGCTGGAATGCTCCGTTGCGCGTATAGCGCACGCCCTGCGGGGTCTGAATCGCGAAAAAGCCCGCTCCGTCAATTGCGAGGTCAAGAGGGTTGCCTGTGGTAGTCAGCGCACCCGGCTGGAAGTCGGTATAAAGTTCACGGAGAACCGCCCCTGCGGAGAGCGCGCCAATCGGTTGGGATTGCGCTCCCTGTAGGCGATAGAGTTGCCGTTCATAGACCGTTTCGAACACGGGACGGTCGGCTTTGAAGCCCGTCGTGTTCAGGTTCGCCAGATTATTCGCAATCGCGTCCTGCGCCTTCTGTCGGGCAGCCATTCCCTCGGCTGCCACATACAGTCCGCGTAGCATCAGCGGGGATTATCGGTATATCCACTGGGTCTCTGTAGCGACTCTCTCTCACCACTCCACTGGCGTGACGAGTTTGACGGCGAGTTTATTTTGCGTTCGGCGGGCGTTGGGCGCGCCCCAGAGCAGATACAACTCCTGCCCCGACCGCAGACGCTGTAAATAGGTCAAGTACAGGTTGTTGATGGAGCGTTGTTCGCCGTCAAACTCCAGATGGTTGCTCACCCAGCGCAAGCCTACCACGCGCTCCGGGTCGATTTCGTAGTTGAGTGTGAGAATCGCTTGATTCGCCCGGTCGTGGGGGCGGTCGGCATAGCGGATGTTGAGCTGCTCCAGGCGCAGTCCGATTCGGAAGCGGGGCAGCGGCTCCAGTCGCTGCTCAAAGCTCCAGTACGCGCTGCGACCGCCGTTCTGCTCGCCGAACTGGTAGGCGACTGCGCCGTTGCGGTAGGCGTCCTGCGTGTTCCAGCCCACCGAGAGCAGCAGCGTGCGGTCGTTATAGGGCGGTCGCTGGAGCAGTTCCACTTCCATACCGAGTTTGACCTGGTTGCGCAGCAACGCCTCCGCGTTGAGGCTGAACTGCTCGTCGAGCAGTCCACCTGTATAGCGGCGGCGCACTTCGTACTGGGCGCCTGTTCCCCAGCGGAGTATGCTTGAGTCGGCGGGCTGGTCGTTGTAGTTCAGCTCCACCTCATAGCCGCGCCAGCCTCGTTCAGGCACGAATGCCAGCGTAGGCGCGTAGCCCGGCGAGATGTCGGTATAGTCTAACGAGAAGCCAAGCTGCCTTGGCGGCGCGCTGCGATACAGGTAAATCACTGTGTAGGTTCCATCCCGCTGCGAATCCAATCGCGCGTGTGTGGCGTGCAGTTGCCATTCGCCGTCGCCCGTGAGCTGCCCGAACGCGCCCTCCACGCCCACAATCCGCTCGGCAAACGGTTGCGTGTTGCCCGTGAACACCATGCCCAGATACGATTGTGGGTTGAATCGATAGCGCGCCCGTCCGACGGCGAACTGCCCTTTACTGTGGTTGCGCTCATACTCGCCCGCCAGTGCGCCATACTCCCACGCACCGACTCTGCCGAACGCCTTCGCCCCTGCGTTCAGCTGCGGGATACGCACCGAATAGAACATCCGCCGCCACGGGAAGAAGCCGTTGCCCTCCACAAAGAAGGGACGGTTCTCCTGCAGGGCGCGCTCGGTGTAGGAAAAATCGACGCTGGCGATTTCGGATGCGATGGACGAAAAATCGGGGTTGAAAGTGAGCAGCGCGGTCTGCCCCTGTCCCCACGACCATTTGACATCGACGCCCCCGCGCGCACCGTTCGTGTTCGAGGCGGTCTCGCTCAGCAGATAGGGCAGCGCGACGAGTGAGGCAGGGGGACGGGGGATCTCGATGCCCTGCCAGAGGGTTTGTAATCGCAGGCTGAAGTAGCCGCCCGTATTGGGGAACAGATAGCTTTCGGCGCGTCGTGGGATGTACCGCGCCAGCGCGATGCCGAGTTGCGTGCGCCCCGCGCTCACGCGCAGCAAGGGGAACGGAATACGCATCTCCGCGCTCCAGCCCGTCTCTGTGATACGCGCCGCCGCGCTCCAGTCGCCTTGCCAGCGCACATTATCGGGCGCGCCTTCGGGCACAATCAGTCGCTGTGCGCCTCGTGGATTCACCACAAACTGGTACGGCGACAGTCCGCGCGCCTGCGGGTCAACCGCGAACGCCACACGGTCGTCGCTCTCCAGGTTGCTATCGCGGCGGGTCTGCTGCGCCTGTATCAGCGACGGTTCAGGATCATCGCACACAAACGCCACATAAATCGCCTCGTCGGTATAGCCCAAGTAGGCGCGTGTGGGTAGCTCGGCGCGTCCGCCGCGCACAGGGTTGTAAAAAGTTGCAATTTCCAACGCCTCCGCCCACTCGGTGGCGTTCACTACGCCATCAATCACGGGCACAGTGGATAGTTTGTGCGCCGGTATGGCGGCAGGCTCGACTCCTTGACTCCAAGTAACAACAGTTATCCATAAACTGAGCAGTGTTATATACTGACGCATAGGATAAAACGCCTCCTGAAAATAGTTATTTTTTCAACATTGGGAATTATCTCACTGAGCGCGACATCTGGATCTGCTGGGGCGCGGATGACCCGTGCAGTGCGATATCGATAGTAGTATACCCTTTGGTGTTTCACGTGGCGCAAATCGTCGGCGGGATGCTAACAATATCTGGCGGTGTTCGCGAGAATGATAGGGATTGCTCCCCCGTGTCGCCTCAGTTAACGAAACAAAGGGAACAATTGTTCATCCTCGTCCGATGGCAGCCCCACCCCCCACGCTTGAACTGCCGAAACCCCGGCTCTATCCGACCCCGCATCCCGTACCACGCCCCCACCACCGCCGACGCGGGCAAGTCCGTCAACAAGTACCACGGCGCTTGCGCCGACGCCCCCCAGAACGCCACCAAAGCACACCACAACCCGTACCGAAACACGAACCCTTCACGGCGACCTGCGTGCCCTGCGCGGGGCAAAAGTCCGCCAACGGCTGCGCCTGCCGCTGCCAACACGCCCGAAACTTGCCCTACGGGTTGACCCGCAGCAGCGGATGCCACCTGTACCGACGCACCGTTGCAAACAGCCACGCTGCCCACAGCCCCCGATCGGCTAACAAATACACGGGCAACCCGCTTGTAGCGTCTATGGCGAGCCAGAGTACCGTCGGACGCAACAGGCGTAGCACGGCGTGAAGCAGGGCGTGGCAGCAGGCGGTTTCATCCTCAGTGTGCTGGCGGATACGTGCGCGTTGTGGGTTTGGGTTTCTCATAGAGGAAAAAATACCCCACAACGCGCTTTTTTGAACCTACCCGATGTACCCTTACCAGCGTGAACGCTGTCTCTTATACACATCT
>JAOAES010000118.1 GCA_026416655.1 Fimbriimonadales bacterium | reverse complement strand
TACGAAGGGCAGTCCGTTGAGTTCGAAGTCGTGCAAGGTCCGAAAGGTCTGCAGGCGCGGAATGTTGTCCCGAAGTAAGCAGTCTTAAAGACGGAAACGACCACGCGGGGGAAATTTCCCCCGCGTTTTTATATGAGTTGGCAGGAAAAGCGGGCGACGCGAGGAACCGATAACTTGTATTCTTAGTCTAAAGTGAGGTATAATTGGGGAACAGCCTATGGGCTGGTTCTCATCCTCACTTATAGGAGGTTATCGCTATGCACAGACGGAAGGGCTTTACGCTGATTGAGCTGCTGGTCGTGATCGCGATTATCGCCATTCTGGCGGCGATCTTGTTCCCCGTGTTTGCGCAGGCGCGCGATAAGGCGCGTCAGACGACCTGTACAAGCAATACGAAGCAGACCGCGCTGGCGTTTATGATGTACATCAACGACTACGACGAGACCTTCCCGCTCGGATTTGGGCGTGCGGGCGGTACAGGCGCGTGGCTGTGGAACTTATATCATGCCGCGCCGTATAACTGGCGTCCCAGCGTGCCGCCGAGCGACGGACGTTACGCTTCCTACCTTGTCCACTGGTCGCACACCATTCAGCCGTACGTGAAGAACTACGGTCTGTATGAGTGTCCGTCCTGCCCCCCCAAGCGGCTGAACACGACTGACTACAACAACCCCTTAGCGACGCCGGCGAAGGTGGCCTACACCTATAACGGCTTGCTGCATGCATGGAGCCAAGCGCAGATAGCCAATCCGGCGAGACTGCCGCTCATGTGGGAAGGACGCGGAAAAGCCAGCATGGAGGGCTTCGCGTTGACCAACCCTGCGCTGCGGTGCGAGGATGCTTCTCGCCCCTGCCGCTACTTCAGCTGCACCTATGGCAACCCGGGCAACGCCTATCCGACGAGCGCGATGTTCGTGCTGGATGGTCCGATGTGGATTCACTCGGGCGGCGCGCTCTTTGCCCACGCGGACGGCAGCGCGAAGTGGCGCCGACTGGGCGCGCAGATTGCCCCGGCGAACACCGACTGGCGCGTCGACCCCTACACCGGCTACGACAGCAACGGTTACCCCGGCTACTACTGGTGGGACGGCTGCAACGCGTGGCTGTTCCGACCGGACTATGACTTCAGCCTCTAAGACCGTTCCGAGTGCGGCGGCGACCTCCGTCGCCGCACTCTCATTTCAGGGAGGGAATTCATGAAGCAAGAGATACCGAAACCTGTTGCAACGGCAATCATCATCGTGCTTCTGGTAATTGTGGCTGGTATTGGCTACTGGGTTTTTATGCGTCCTGAACCCGCGCCGCCGCCTCCGCCTGCAAACACGGGAGGACCAACCACCATGCCGCCCGCTCAACCTCCTGTTGGAGGACAGCCAGGGCAACCCGGACAGCCTGGGCAGGGAGGACAGATGATGCAACCCAATTTCTAACCTCGCCCCTTGAATTTGCCTGAACGGACGGGTATAATTGTTCCCAGCGCAGTTTGCGCACATCACACTTAGAGGAGGTTAACATGAAGAAGTGGATTCTGTTCGGTCTGTCGCTGTTGGCGCTGACCGCGTCGCTGGCGCTGAGCGCGTGCGGCTCGCAGGAGCAGCAAAGCGAAGCGCAGCCTGTGCAACCTACACAGCCCACTCAATCCGGCGAAGCACCACCTGCTCAGCCCAGTCAAGAAGGGCAGACTGGCACCGCTGAAGGCGGTACTGGTGGTACCGGCGGCGGTGAGCAGGGCGGCGCCACGGGCGGTACCGGCGGCGGTCATTAAGCGACGGCTCATTCTCGCGAGAGGGAGGGAGGCAACGACTTACGGGCTTCCCTCCTTTTTATTCGAGGTAGAAAATCCCCTCAAACAACCTGCTTGCCTTGCCTGTAAGCAGGATGCCGTCCTCCCGATAGTCGACTGTGAGCTTGCCCCCCTTCGAAACCACCTGCACAGCGCGTTCCACCCAGCCCGCGCGATAGGCTAACACGCCGACTGCCGCCGCGCCGCTGCCACAGCCCAGCGTCTCGCCCACGCCGCGC
Organism: Fimbriimonadales bacterium; assembly: GCA_026416655.1. GTDB lineage: Bacteria > Armatimonadota > Fimbriimonadia > Fimbriimonadales > GBS-DC > GBS-DC. Next base: position 4,366 of record JAOAES010000118.1, on the reverse strand, counting down.
TCCCAGATGCGCACACGAACCTCCCGACGAGAAACGACGACCGCCCACAGCACGCTCGTCCGTTCAGGGAACATGGGGTGCGTCTCCAAACGCGGGCTGACTTCCAGAAACAGGGCGTCGTCGGGCAGCGTCTCGCCGAAGAGGACGGTGTGCGTCGTGCCCGTATTTACACTGGCGATGCGCAGCGAACGCCCTGCTACGGTGAGGGGATAGTCTTCGATCACCTCGCCGTCCGCCAGCGCAGGAATGTCGCGCGGGTGAAAGCGTGGCGGAGGGAGCTGGGTCGTAATCTGCTCCACGGCGCCGTCGAGCAGGTGAATCTGCACAGGCACGATGCGTCCGCCCAAAGCCTCGATAGAGAACTCGGTCTCGCCGACATGTCCCTGTTCGTAGGCAAACCGCGCTGCGCAGCGCAACCCGTTGCCGCAGAAATCCTCCGTGCCATCGGGGTTGAACATCCGCATGCGCACAGGAGCAAGCTCACCGCGCTCGATGACCAGCAACCCATCCGCGCCCACCCCGAACGGGCGATGGCAGAGTCGCTGCGCCAACTCACTGAGATTCAACTCCGACGCGGCGCCCGCCTCAATCAGCACGAAATCGTTGCCGACGCCCTCCATTTTGTAGAAGGGCAGCTGAAGCGCTTTCACTTCTTCGGATTCAGCAACGCCTTCACTTCTTTCTCCAGCGTGGCGTACTCGGTTTTACCTGACCACGCTTTCACGCGCTTGCCCTGTCGGTCGTAGAGATAGAATCGAGGCACTTCGCCACGCCAAGCCTTGTCGAACTGGTCTGCGAACTTATCGTAGTTCTCCCCGAGAATCACGATGGGATAGCGTATCTGATACTTGCGTATCACGGGCGGCACGGTCTGGTCGGCGGTGTCCACATCGTCGAACGAGACGCCTATCATCTCCACGCCTTGCGACCGATAGTTCCGATAGAATCGGGCGAGATCAGGCAGTTCCTCCATGCAGGGACCGCACCAAGTCGCCCAGAAATTGACAATCACCACCTTGCCTTTGTTGCGGCTGATGCGCTGCTGCAGGTCGCGGGCGTTCGTTCGGGGCAGCGCAGGGTCAGCAATCACACCGATTCCGAGCGTCGCTAACGCAACGCAGAGCCAGAACTTGCGCATAGTGGGGGTATTGTACCTGAAAGGTAATCGCCAAACCTTGAGGCAGGACTCTGTATCGTCGTCGCGAATCGCCTATGCGGAGGCGATGACGATGCAACCGACGGCAATCGATGCACTGTTGCAGGAAACACGACTATTCCCGCCTGCAGAGGCGTTCGTAAAACAGGCAAATATCAACGATCCCGCGATTTACGAAGTGGCAGCACAGGACTATGAAGCGTTCTGGGCAAAATATGCCGACGAGCTGCTCCACTGGTTCGAGAAGTGGCATACGGTGCTGGAGTGGAAGCCGCCCTACGCGAAATGGTTCATCGGGGGCAAGCTGAATGCGTGCTACAACTGCGTCGACCGACACGCGCAGACATGGCGGCGCAACAAAGCCGCGCTCATCTGGGAAGGCGAGCCGGGCGATGAGCGCGTGCTGACCTACGGCGACCTCCATCGCGAGGTGCAGAAGTTCGCGAATGCGCTCAAGTCACTCGGCGTGCAGAAGGGCGACCGTGTGTGCATCTATATGCCGATGGTTCCCGAGGCGATAATCGCGATGCTGGCGTGTGCCCGGATTGGCGCGCCGCACTCGGTGGTGTTCGGCGGGTTCAGCGCGGAGGCGTTGGCAGACCGCATCAACGACGCGCAGGCAAAAGTGCTGATTACCGCCGACGGCGGCTGGCGACGCGGTAGCATCGTGCCCCTCAAACGCAACGCCGACGACGCCCTGCGCCACACCAGCACGGTAGAGAAAGTCATCGTCTACCAGCGCATCGGCGGCGACTACACGGTAAATATGCAAGAGGGACGCGACCTGTGGTGGCATGACCTGATGCGCGACGCGCCGCTCATCTGCCCCGCCGAACCGATGGACAGCGAAGACCTGCTCTACCTGCTCTACACCTCCGGCTCCACAGGCAAGCCCAAGGGCATCATGCACACCACCGGCGGCTACATGACCGGCGTCACGCTCACCGCCAAGTGGGTGTTCGACCTCAAAGACGAGGATGTCTACTGGTGTACCGCCGATGTGGGCTGGGTGACGGGGCACAGTTATATCGTGTACGGACCGCTCTCCAACGGGGCGACCTGCGTGATTTACGAAGGCGCGCCCGACTATCCCGACCGCGACCGATTCTGGGCAATCGTGGAGAAGTATCGCGTCACGATTCTCTACACCGCGCCGACCGCTATCCGCGCCTTTATGAAGTGGGGCGAGCAGTACCCGCAAAAGCATGACCTGAGCAGCCTGCGCCTGCTGGGCAGCGTGGGCGAGCCGATTAACCCCGAAGCGTGGATGTGGTATCACGAGCATATCGGCGGCGGACGCTGCCCGATTGTGGACACATGGTGGCAGACCGAAACGGGCGCGATTATGATTACGCCCCTGCCGGGCATCATCGCCACCAAGCCCGGCTCCGCCACGAAGCCGTTCCCAGGCGTGTTCCCTGCCATTCTGGATGACAAGGGGCAGCCTGTGGACACCCATCACGGCGGCTATCTGGTGCTTACCAAGCCGTGGCCCTCGATGACCCGCGGGCTGTGGGGCGACCCCGAACGCTTCGTGCAGACCTACTGGAGCAAGTACGATGGTCTCTACTTCACGGGCGACGGCGCGCGACAGGACGAGGACGGCTATTTCTGGCTGCTGGGGCGTGTGGACGATGTGATTAATGTGTCGGGACACCGCCTCAGCACGATGGAGGTGGAGAGCGCGCTGGTCGATCATCCCGCCGTCGCCGAAGCCGCCGTGATTGGCGTGCATCACGAAATCAAGGGGCAAGGCGTCGCGGCGTTCGTCATCATCAAAGAGGGCTACACCGCTGACGAGAGCCTCAAGGACGAGCTGAAACGGCATGTGACCCAGAAAATCGGCGCAATCGCCCGACCCGACCAGGTGTTCTTCACCGCCGACCTGCCCAAGACGCGCAGCGGCAAGATTATGCGCCGCCTGCTGCGCGACATCGCCGAAGGGCGCGCGTTGGGCGATACCACCACGCTCGCCGACCCCAGCGTCGTGCAAGCTCTCAAAGAGAAGTACGAGGGGCAGGAAGAGTAGCGAACAGGTATACTCCTGTATACCATGTCCACGACGCGGGGCTACACGCTGGAGACCGAAGTGCAGTACCTGAAAGGCGTCGGTCCGAAGCTGGCGCAGGTGCTGAGCAAGCTGAACATCTACACGCTGGGCGATTTGCTGTTCCACCTGCCGCGCCGCTATGAGGACCGACGCCACTTCCGCAAAATCGTCCACGCCCGCCCCGGCGAGGCGATTACTGTCGCCGGCAAGCTCGTTACCGTCGATAATGTCAAAGTGCGCCACAATATGACCCTCACGAAAGCCTATATCGACGACGGTTCGGGCGTCATGGAACTGGTGTGGTACAACCAGCCCTATATGAAGGACACGCTGAACAAGCTGCGCAACTGCACCATCGTGGCGTATGGCGTGGTGAAAGATAACCCCTATGGACTACAGATGGAGACGCCCGAATGGGAAGACCTGCCCGACGGCGCAGACCCCGATAGCCTGCTGAGCGTGAACCGTATCGTGCCGATTTATCCGCTGACCGAAGGCATTCGCCAGAAGCGGATGCGACAGATTCTCTATAACGCCGTGCAATACGCCCACCTTGCGCCCGAAGTGCTGCCCCGCAGTGTGCGCGAGCGCGTCGGACTGCCCCCTATCCACCAGGCGTTGCAGCAGATTCACTTCCCCGACGAAGAATCGCAAATCGAACCCGCTCGCCGACGCCTTGTGTTCGAGGAGTTTTTCCTGATGCAATTAGGCGTGGGGATGCAGCGGATGCAGAACCAGCAAGAGCGCGGCATCGCCATGCGCATCGACGCCGACCGACTGAACGCGCAGATTCATCGGCTCGTGCCGTTTGAACTCACAAACGCCCAGAAGCGCGTCATTCAGGAAATCTGGAGCGACATGGAGTTGCCCCATCCGATGAACCGCCTGCTGCAGGGCGATGTAGGGTCGGGCAAGACCATCGTTGCGGCGGCGGCGATTCTGGCGGCGGTGGACAATCAATATCAAGCGGCGATGATGGCGCCCACCGAGATTCTGGCGGCGCCGCACTACATCAACCCGCATCGCCTGTTCCAGCCGTTGGGAATCAGCGTCGAACTGCTGGTGGGCAGGCTGAGCAACAAGCAGCGTCAGCAGGCGCGTGAGCGCGTCGCCTCCGGGCGCGGGATGGTCGCCGTCGGCACACACGCGCTGATTCAGGA